>NZ_JAKLTE010000050.1:0-1245 GCF_022014395.1 Photobacterium sp. WH77
CTGCCCTCTAGGTAGTCAGTCACGATCGTACATTGGTTGCCGACCGAACTGGTCACAGAGGTGTCACTGCCTCCAAGCGCTGAACCACCAAAGTAATCAAAATTACTCACTGAGTTTTCAACGTTTGGTAGCTTGCCATTGAAGCCAAAGCTCTTGCGCAACTTGTTGGCCGACTCTTTGGTGTAAACAAAGATCTTGCCCGTGTCCGTCATATCCGGTTTATCATAACCCGGCGCAGAAAAGACCATCTGAATCGTCGGATCTTGAGCATCTAATGCGGTTACCGCCGCTAGGTTGGTCCCAAACGCATCGCCCCCATGCACGCCCGGCGCTTTCACATACTTGAAGAAGCTGTACGCCACTTTGGTGTTAGCGTAATTGTTGTCGTTGTAGATGTAAGCCGCCCCCGAATCCAGAGCCTGATTGTTGGTCAAACCGGGGTTTTGACATGGGGCTTTGTTGTTTGCGCCATCCACATGCGTGCCGCAGTTATCTTCACCAGGCGCACCGATCATCAGACCACCCACACTGTCGATGAACAAGTTAGCGCCGAACTGATCGTTCGCGTCAGGGTTTGGCGCTTTGATGTAGGCCACTTCCTTCAAATTGGTA
Organism: Photobacterium sp. WH77; assembly: GCF_022014395.1. Classification (NCBI taxonomy): domain Bacteria; kingdom Pseudomonadati; phylum Pseudomonadota; class Gammaproteobacteria; order Vibrionales; family Vibrionaceae; genus Photobacterium; species Photobacterium sp. WH77. The sequence goes on from NZ_JAKLTE010000050.1 coordinate 613, forward strand.
TTGTTGTCATCGTAAGCAAACACATAAACCGCGCCAGACTTGCCAATCCGGTTGTCCAATTTGACATTACTGTTAAGCGGCGAGTTACCACAAACACTTTCACCATTGATTTTCTTGTTAGGGTTTTGCTGCGCCCCATCAATCCCTGCTGAGCAGCCAGACTCCCCTGGCGCACCAATCACGATTTTGTCATCTTGATGATCAAACGACAGTGCGCTGCCAAACAAATCCCCCGCGTCGGTGTTTGAGGCTTTAATGTACTCTTTCAGCACCCACTGCCCATTCTCTCGCGCATAGTGATACACAGCCCCAGAATCCCTCGCCGAGTTATCCCACAGGCTTGGGTTAGGATTTGTCCCACACACGGAGCCATAACCAAGGCGTTGATTTGCGTTCGCCCCCTGGCCACCCACACCGGTACCGCAGTTATCTTCACCCGGGGTACCCACAAGCAGTTGATCCCCATCGGAGTCCAATGCCAAGGCAGAACCAAACATATCACCAGGATCGGTGTTTGGCGCTTTTAGGTACGCATCCAGCACCCAAGTGTTGTTGCTTTTTTTATAGATGTACACCGCCCCTGAGTCTCGGGCACTGTTGTCATCCATACCCGGGTGTACGTACTGGCCGCAG
>NZ_JAKLTE010000051.1:0-1243 GCF_022014395.1 Photobacterium sp. WH77
TGATCTGATCCACTAACTCTGGACACTTAGCTAAGCACTGTTCTTCAATTCAAAATTCTCAGGGCTGAGATAGCCAAGCGAACTATGCCTTCTGGTTTTGTTGTAATCAACTTCAATGTATTCAAAAACGGTCTGACGCATGGTGTCCCTGTCCATGATTGGTTCGTACTGGATGGCTTCAACCTTCAGCGTATGGAAAAAGCTTTCCGCACAGGCGTTGTCCCAGCAGCAGGCTTTACGGCTCATGCTTTGGGTAAGTTGATGTTTTTCAATCAGATTTCTATACGCATACGAACAATATTGGCTGCCCCTGTCACTGTGCACTATCACGTTTTTTGGAAAACCGCGGCGGAACAGCGCCATGTTCAGGGCATCGCAAGCAAGTTGGGTGGTCATTCGATTGCTCATCGACCAGCCAACCACGGCACGCGAGTACAAATCAATGATCACAGCCAAATAAAGCCAACCTTCGCTGGTCATCAAATACGTGATATCACCGACCCATTTCTGGTTCGGTCCTGTCGCGTTAAAGTTCTGCTCCAGTAGGTTTGGAGCCACAGGCAGCTGATGATTGCTGTCGGTTGTGACCTTAAATTTACGCGCTGCTTTGGCGACTAAATCCTGCCGTGTCATGCTGTTTATTATGGTTTTCACGTCAGCGCTTTCACCCTTTTCTGCCAGCTCGACCTGGATACGGCGAGCGCCGTAACGCTCTTTGCTCGTATCAAAAACGGCTTTGATTTGTTCATCTCGGCAACGCTGGCTCTTCAGCCGTTTGCTTGGTTCTTTCCCTGATTTACGCCAGGCGTAATACCCACTTCGCGTGACACCAAGCACCAATGCCATGGATTTCAAGCGGAACTGGCGTTGGTGCTCAAGCATGAATTTGAATCGGCTTACTTTTGATTCTTCGCGAAGTAGGTGGCCGCCTTTTTTAGAATGGCTAAATCCTCTGCTTGATCAGCCAGTTGGCGTTTGAGCTTTGCAACTTCAGCGGCCAATTCAGCTTCCCGTTGGCTGGTATTGGACTTTTTCTCAACGGCAGTACGCCAGTTATAGATTTGCGATTCATAAATTTTGAGCTGCCTGGCTGCTTCAGCAACGCCAACACGTTCAGCCAGTTTCAGGGCTTCAGTTTTGAATTCAGCGGTATAGGTCTTGCGGGTCTTTTTGGTTGTCATATTCACCTCGATAAGTCATTTTACTCACTTAACGCGGTGTCCAAAAGTATTGGATCAGATCA
>NZ_JAKLTE010000052.1:0-1206 GCF_022014395.1 Photobacterium sp. WH77
TGTATTAGTTCTGACTAGATCTGACACTTCAATTTGAAATGAAGAGAGTTACCCACTTTGATTAAAGGTGCTGAATCCGTAATCAAAGACAATAAGAGGTAACTCTCATGCTTCATACTAGCAATCCAATCATTAAACACAAAGCTGGCCTTCTCAATCTTGCAGAAGAACTCGGCAATATATCCAGAGCCTGTAAGGTCATGGGCGTCTCCAGAGACACTTTCTATCGTTATCAAGAGTTAGTCGAGACTGGTGGTATCGATGCACTTATTAATCAGAGCCGTAGAACACCAAACTTGAAGAATCGTGTCGATAGTGAAATTGAACAGGCTGTTCTCAAGTACGCCATTGATTTCCCTGCTCACGGACAAGTCAGAACAAGCAATGAACTACGTAAACTGGGTGTGTTTATCTCCCCAAGTGGCGTTCGCTCAATCTGGCTTCGTAATGATCTAGAGAACTTCAAGAAACGCCTTATCGCACTGGAGAAGCAGGTCGCTGAGAACGGTATCATCTTAACTGATGAGCAAGTTGCCGCCCTTGAGCGCAAGAAGCTCGATGATGAGGTTTGTGGTGAGATAGAAACAGCACATCCAGGTTATCTCGGCTCTCAAGACACTTTCTATGTTGGCAATTTGAAAGGTGTTGGACGCATCTATCAACAAACCTTCGTTGATACCTACAGCAAAGTCGCCTTTGCCAAGCTCTACACAACAAAAACACCGATCACCGCTGCTGATATGTTGAATGACAAAGTTCTACCGTTCTTCGAGGCTCAGGAGCTACCAATGCTTAGAATTTTAACTGACCGAGGCACTGAATACTGCGGTCGAGTCGAGCAACACGATTACCAGCTTTATTTAGCGATCAATGATATCGACCACACCAAGACTAAGGCCATGTCGCCACAAACAAACGGGATCTGCGAGCGCTTCCACAAGACCATATTGAATGAGTTCTACCAAGTGACGTTCAGAAAGAAACTGTATAGTTCGATGGAAGAGTTACAGAAAGATCTGGACGAATGGATGGACTACTACAACAATCATCGTACCCATCAAGGAAAAATGTGCTGCGGCAGAACGCCAATAGAAACATTAGAGGATGGGAAATCAATCTGGGCAGAGAAGAATCTAGCTCAGATATAATCTGACAGGCACCGAGTTGAAAAGTGGGTAACTGTCAGATCAGGTCTGAATTAGTACA
>NZ_JAKLTE010000053.1:0-1203 GCF_022014395.1 Photobacterium sp. WH77
CCTGACTAAAACCAGCACTTAATACTGCCTCAAGCATTGATGTATTCATCATGCATCGCTTTTGTTTTCCGACGATGCTGAGCTTGGTTGGCTCTGCCCGAAGCATATTCAAGCTCATATGGCGCAAGCAAGACAGATTCTCTGCCCCATGAGCTTTGTATATCTGGCAGGCATCTTCATTCATACTGACATCAAGCACCCAATGCATGGACTCTATGCCCCAATGTTCTCTAACGGCCGTCGCAGCTTGCTCTGCGCTAAGCTCTTTGGAGCTAATGTAGTAACGATACTCTAGGTCGATGGCTTTTCCTTTCTCAAGGCGGAAGTTTTCAACCATCACTATGCTCTTCAAGTTTTTCCAGCGAGAGAAATCACCTTCTAGTTCAATACTATCAATGACATAGCATTGGCGAGACTCTATACGCCCGTGCCCTTCTTCAAACGAGATATCACCTGCAACATTTGCTCGCTGAGAAGAGAACGCATTTTCTATCGCTTGGCGGAGTTTTCCTTGATTACTCTTAACCGCAAGCAAGTAATCTCCTCCTTGTTCTACAATGGCTCTGGCTATCTTGGTTTGACAGGCCATCGCATCAATGGTCACTAAGGCTCCCTTAATGTCGAGCATCTTTATCAGTTCAGGGATTGCTGTTATTTCATTACTTTTTTGTTCGGTTTTGAGCTGCCCCAACACGAGCTTGTTTGATGAAGCATAAGCACTGATCATATGAATAGTGCTCGCTCTGTCTTCACGATTGTATGAGCCTCGAAGCGTTTTGCCATCGATAGCAACGACTTGACCTTCGGTAAGAGTATGTACCGATGACATCCAGTTGACGAAGCATTCATGAAACTGCTCGGGTTCAATGGTTGATATGATGCGAGCAATCGTGTCATCAACAGGAATACCGTTCAAAAAGAGAGCATTACGCTTAAACCAGTCATGATGACCGAGAATATATTCACGAATATCAAACCACCCCTTCGCGCCAGCAATGACGGCACACAATGATCCGAACATAACTTCAAAGAGGCAATAGGTCACTTTAGCGCCTTGGCGTTGGTCGACGATTGGTTGAAAGTGTTCTTTGAAGTGGTCAATGTGCATGATGCTCTCCCGAAAAAAGGAGTATATGATCACAGCCAAGGATGATCGTCAAATGGATCTATTTTTGTTTAAAAAACGTTCACGATCTTGCCCTG
>NZ_JAKLTE010000054.1:0-1108 GCF_022014395.1 Photobacterium sp. WH77
ACTTGCTTGGGTGGTTTGTTTTTCTCAGTCTTTAGCCATAAAAGCTTCCAGGCCAATGGGCTTAACAGGCTTTCGCAGGATAGATTTTTTGCCTGCTCAGCCTGACGCCCGTAGCAGCGCAGCTGCTGAATGCGCGTGGCGATGAAGGCCAGCAGGACAATCATTCGCTCCAGATTATCTTTGCTTTGCATCCTTAAGTTTTCTACCTGTGTCCCCCCTGTTTTCCAGGATTTATGGAAGTCTTCAATGAGCCAACGACGTTCGTAGCACTCGAGAATATGCTGCGCCTGCCGGGCTGTTGTGAGACCTCATTGGTCAACAGGTGCCAACAGAGGCCATCTGCGGTGTCTTTTTCCTGACAGCCCACATAAAACATCGGCACCGGCTGTCCGGTTTTATTGGCTGGAACCTGTACCGTGACGGCTGCAAAGCGGATATCACAGCGGGCTGCTCTGGCTTTGCGGCCGCCTTTTTGCTGAACCTGTACTACCCGTTCGCCGGCACTGTGCAGCGTCTCGCTGAACGCATAGAGTTTGTTCTGGTCTTCTTCAATACATCGGCTTTGCATTGAGCGCACAATGAATCGTTGTTGGGTATCGGTTTTATAACGCAGGTATTCGATGATATCGGCTTCACGGTCACAGACCGAAATGACCTTAGACATCTGTGGCCCCAGTCGTGTGGCCATCGCTTGTGACGCTCGCTGCCACTTGTAACTTTCTTTCTCTTCATAGGCGCGTTTTGCGCGTTGTTTTTTCTGACCATGCGCCTCGCGGTCACGCGCCCAGCGGTGCTGTTCAATAAGCCCAACCACCTGCTGCGCACCTGGCGCAAACAATAAAACCGAATGCGCTTCAAGGCCGCTGGAGTTTTTGTGCGAAGTGGTGTGACCAAGTTCATCTGCGACGCTTTGGTGCGAGAACTCCAAAGACGTGGTGTCTTCTAAAGCCAATAAACAGTCAAATGCTTCGCAGGCATGGACTGTTGCAGCAAAGCCAGCCTCAGCAATCGCTGCCGGGCTGATATGCTCGTTACGAACAAAGCGATAAGCAGCTTCGATGTCTGCACTGGATGAAAGAGATTGCACGATAGATTGTCCTGTATGGGC
>NZ_JAKLTE010000055.1:0-1018 GCF_022014395.1 Photobacterium sp. WH77
CTTGATTACCCCTAATACTCAGCCCCTTAAACTACACTTAATGTAAGTGAGTTCATGAGGGTAAAGTCATGGCTAAGAATCAAGTTCAATTTCAAAAAGGTATTTCTATTCATCAGTTTATGAAAATCTACGGGACTGAGGAGCAATGCCAAAAGCGGTTGTTCGAGATGCGTTGGTCGACGGGTTACCGTTGCCCCAACTGCAGCCATGATAAGTATTGTCAGTTGCAATCTCGCGCTTTATTTCAGTGTAATCGGTGCCATCATCAAGCTTCACTGATATCAGGGACGCTATTTGCTCACTCCAAACTGTCTTTAACGGTTTGGTTTCTGGCCATTTACCTGATAACACAAGAAAAGAATGGTATTTCTGCCCTTGAGTTGTCCAGGCAACTCGGCGTCTCATACAACACGGCATGGCGAGTAAAGCAGAAACTCATGCAGGCCATGAAAGAGCGTGATGATGAAACACCGTTAGAGGGTTACGTCCAAATTGACGATGCCTACTGGGGCGGTGTGAAGCGTGGTATCCGTGGCCGTGGTGCTAAAGGGAAGCGTCCGTTTGTTGCTGCTGTATCCATGAACGAAGAGGGACACCCAATCCGCATGCGCTTTACTGCGGTTGATGGGTTTAAAAAAGCAGAGCTGACGCGTTGGGCCAAAGCGCACTTACGGCCAAAGTCACTGGTTATTTCAGATGGGCTGGCTTGTTTTCGTGGTATTGAAGATGCAAAAAGCTTTCACTATGCGATTGTCACTGGTGGTGGAGCAGACTGCGTGGAGTTACCCTATTTTAAGTGGGTTAACACAATGATTAGCAATGTAAAAAACGCAATGCATGGTACTTATCATGCTATCAACAACAAGCATTTACCGCGTTATCTTGCTGAGTTCTGTTTTAAATTTAATCGACGTTTTGATTTAGAAAAGATGCTCGAACAGCTGATTTATTCAAGCATTCAAACAGCACCGATGCCCCAGCGTCTGCTTAGGCTAGCTGAGGTTCGATGGTAATCAAG
>NZ_JAKLTE010000056.1:0-1003 GCF_022014395.1 Photobacterium sp. WH77
CAGTGCAACCGATTTTCGATTTCCCAGTGACCTCGGACTGCATCGGCAAAACGTTCGGGGGTGAGCACCGCAGAGCTAATGTAGTAGCGGTACTCCAGCGACTCTTTCCCTGCTGAGTCAATACGATAGCCAATAGCAACACCGACGCTTTGAAGCCCTTTCCAATCAGGGAAATCTGTCGTCAACTCCTGCGCTGACATGACGTGGTATTCGCGCGCTTCAATACGCCCATGTCCGCGCTCGATGTCACACGCTGGGCTTTTTTCGAGCAATGGCGCCAATGCTTTTTGTACCGCTTTAGCCAGACTTATTTGGTTTCCTTTGACTGCTAATAGGTAATCGCCACCTTGCTCAACTATCTGCTTGGCGATATCGGTTTGACAGCCCATCGCATCGATAGAGACAAGACAACCTTTGATATCTAACAGCTTGAGCAGCTCAGGGATGGCGGTGATTTCATTGGACCTATCTTGGGTTTTAACTTGTCCCATGACAACGCCGTTGGCTGTCGCAAAAGCACTGACCATGTGGAGCGTTGATTGCCGATCTTCTCGGTTGTAGGAGCTGCGTAACACCTTGCCGTCAATAGCAATAAGCTCGCCATTCGAATGGACGTTGGCTGCCTGCATCCATTTTAAAAAGCAGTCTTGAAACTGGTCAGGTTCAATGGAAGAAACAACCCTGGCAATAGTGTCATGGACAGGGATGCCCTGGCGAAAAAGCCCTTTGTCCTGCAGCCAATCGAGGTGAGCTTCGCCAAAGTCTTCGATATCTTCCCAGCCCTCCATGCCTGCAATGGTGGCGCATACGGTCAGAAACAAAATGTCGAACAGTGGGTACGATATTTTTGCTGACTGTCGTGGGTCTTGAATAACTGAAAAGAATTGAGAAAAAGCATCGATATGCATCAGGAACTCCCGTAAAAAAGGAGTATATGATCACAACCAGCCCAGATCGTCAAACTGATCTATTTTGTTCAAAAAACGTTCATGATCTTGCCCTG
>NZ_JAKLTE010000057.1:0-862 GCF_022014395.1 Photobacterium sp. WH77
AACCACCACGTCGGCAGCGTTTTGTTTTTGTTCCTGGGTCGCCTCGGGATATCGCTTTTCGATATTAGTAACTATGGTATCAAGCTGCTGTTGAGAGACGGTTTCGCTGGTGATGTTGATGGGAGAATTGTTGTCATTGCAGGCCGCTAATAATGGCAGCGTACATGCAAGTCCTAGCCTGTAAATATTCATGCTGAAATCCTTTGTTTTTAGTGTCTTAGTGTACCGAAATACCTAAAGCAAAAACACTGGAAAGCATGGTCAATTATAAATACAACCTGTATTTCTTGAACCGAGTGCACAATGGAATGAATGAGGTGTTTTAAATTGAAAATCAATCATCAATGTCAGGACGATTTATGTGCCTGGTCTGTCTGTTGAAGAGCACAGCGAATAGAAAACGGAAAAATTGAATCCGGTTAAAGAAAAGTGGGAAAGGTCTCTATAACAAAAATTCAGAAAGAAGTTGCTAAGAAATTAGAAAATTTTCCAAAAAGTTGGCAACAAAAATGAGTTTAAAATTCACGAAAAATCGTAACTGTTTGTTTTTGATATGTTTTTAAAGTTGGCACGGTGGTTGCAATATATTAATCATCGCAAAGAGCAGCGTTATGCTCTACTTATCTAAATGATTAAAATTTAAGGGAAAGTGATTATGCCAACTCCAGCTTATATGTCTATTCATGGTGAAACTCAGGGCCACATTACTAAAGATGCTTACACGGCAGACTCTGTTGGTAACACTTGGCAGGAAGCACACGTTGACGAATTCCTGGTTCAGGAACTGGACCATGTTCTGACTGTTCCTCGTGACCCACAAAGCGGTCAGCCAACAGGTCAGCGTGTTCACCGTCCAATTATC
>NZ_JAKLTE010000058.1:0-722 GCF_022014395.1 Photobacterium sp. WH77
TACTACCATTGTGTTTCCCGCTGTGTTCGCCGCTCCTTTCTTTGCGGCTACGATGAACTGACCCAGACCAGCTATGAACACCGGCGGGGATGGGTTGAGAAGCGGTTGAAACGGATTGCCAGTGTCTTTTGTGTGGATGTTTGCGCCTACGCCATTATGAGCAATCACTACCATGTCGTTCTGCATATCAACAAGGAGCAGGCCCACCGCCTCTCGAACCATGAAGTTATAGAGCGCTGGCTCACCTTACATCGCGCCCCTGTGCTGATTCAGCGGTTTTTGAAGCACGAGGCCTTATCCGAGGCCGAACAGTCTGCTTGCTTAACCCTCATCAAAACCTGGCGCGAGCGGCTTTGTTCCATCAGCTGGTTCATGCGCCTGCTCAATCAGTACATTGCCAGCAAAGCCAATCAGGAAGACGACTGCACTGGCCATTTTTGGGAAGGCCGCTTCAAAAGCCAGGCATTGCTGGATGACAATGCTTTAGCTGCCGCCATGGCGTACGTCGATTTAAATCCGATCCGGGCCGGTATCGCGGAGACACCGGAAACCTCCGCCTACACTTCCGTTAAAGCGCGCATTAAATCGCTTCAAAAGAACGAAGCAACGGCGCCCAATCTTTTTCCCTTCGCGGGCAATCCGCGCAGCAATATGCCAGAAGGACTGCCTTTTCACCTGTTCGATTATATTGAACTGGTTGAGTGGACCGGACGGCAAATCAG
>NZ_JAKLTE010000059.1:0-667 GCF_022014395.1 Photobacterium sp. WH77
GTGACTAAGCAGCAAGACCGTACTTCGCCATTGCTGTTCAACGCATTGGTCAGCGGTGAGAAGCTGCCAGAAGCTTACATCAACTTCTACCGCACTTCGACTCAAGGCAAGCAAGAGCATTACTACACCATCAAACTGATCGATGCGCTGCTGGTTGATATGCAAACCCGTATGGCGCACTGCCAGGATGCAGCTACTTCTGACCGTGTTGTTGAAGAAGTACTGAAACTGACTTACCGCGCCATTGAAGTGACCCACGAAGTCTGTGGTACTGCAGGTAACGACGACTGGCGTACGCCGCGCGAAGCGTAATAACGCCGATTCATGGGGGCCGGTTCCGGCCCCTTTTGTCATAGTTGTATCAGGTAAAAGTAATGAGTAATCCGGTTCAATTTTCCTTCTCTATCGAAGAAACAGAACACGAATTCCGTGTTGAAGAATTTAAGATCACCGAGCGTCTGTTTCAACCTTTTGAAATTAACGTCACATTGCTTTCACGTGATGCAGATATTGCTTTTGAGGACGTTATCCGTAAGGCAGGGGTGCTGCAACTTTTCGGTCAGGGGAGCGGTGTATCCCGTGTTTTCCATGGCACAGTCAGTGAAGCCCGCTTCCTGGGCACAGGTCGCCAGTTCAGCCGCTATGAGTTAAAGCTGGTGCCCGATCT
>NZ_JAKLTE010000006.1:0-274333 GCF_022014395.1 Photobacterium sp. WH77
ATTAGCTAGAAATAGCTTGCAGGGGATTAGTTCAGCCCGGTAGAACGTCGGTCTCCAAAACCGAATGTCGGCGGTTCGAATCCGTCATCCCCTGCCACTTATAAAAAGCCTCGTCTTCGGACGGGGCTTTGTCGTTTCTGAGAGTCAGCGTGTTACGCTGATGTCGGCGGCTGGATCGTCAGCCCGCTGAGGCGCCTGTTCGATCGTCCGTCATCCTTTGCCACTTTGAAAAGCCTCGTCTCCGGACGGGGCTTTGTTGTTTCTGATATGTCCGGTCAGTGTATATGGATACAGATTTGTGAGTCGTATTTGGGTGTTATCTTCTAAGTGGATCTGAGTTACAGAAATTGCGCTTAGGTGTGGAAAATGTCTGATGATAATATGGTCAAATCAGAGATGGATGCAGGTGCAGAATGTTCAGAAAGCTCGCCATTGTTGTTGGTTTAACCCTGCTGGTCGCCGGAGGCGGAACCTATTACTCATTTGATATCCCTGATCAAGCGCAGGTGACAGACGCAGTGCAGGGAAAACAGTATAGTATTCATTGTCTTGATGCTAAGCCGAAAGCGGCCATTGATCGGAATGGAATGCTTCAGGTTACAGTCTGGAATATCTATAAACAGCAACGTGACACTTGGCAGACAGCACTGGAAACATTCAGTGCAGACAGTGATCTGGTGTTGATCCAGGAAGCCAAGCTGAGTGAGTCTTTTCGTCACTATCTGGCGCAGAGTCCATGGCAGGTCACGATGGCAAATGCGTTTGCTTTTCTGGATACGCCTGCGGGCGTGATGAACCTTTCGCGCCATCAGGCGGCACAGACATGCGCTTATCTGGCTGTTGAACCCTGGTTGCGTATTCCAAAGTCTGCGTTGCTAGCCAGATTCCCGCTGACGAATGGGCAGCAGCTGACGGTGGTGAATCTGCATGGGATAAATTTTGCGTGGGGACTGGACGAATACAGGGCACAGTTTAACGCTTTGTCAGAACAGCTTGAACAAGCCAAGGGACCGGTATTATTGGCAGGCGACTTTAATACCTGGCGGCAAGAGCGTATGGCTGTGGTGACCCGTTTTATTGAAGAGTTGGGTCTGCATGAAGTTACCCTTGATAAAGACCTGCGTACCCGGGTTCTAGGTTGGCCACTTGATCATTTATTTTATCGTGGCCTTAAACTGGAACAGGCTGAGGCACCGGGAACCGATGCCTCAGATCATCATCCAATCATCGCCCGTTTCAGGCTGTTAGAATCAAAAGGGGCCAAACAGTAACGACCAGTAACCAAGGTAATGTAGCAATAACAATGGCTTTGGCACGCTCGATACCACACCACAGGCTGACTGCTATATAACTAAGCGCAATATACCAAGGTGCAAGCAAAGGAATGCTAGAGGCAAAAGCGGCCCAGGGATGATTCATCGGCAGTTTGATGAAAGCGTTCAGGCTGTTCAAATCAGCGGCGTTTGGCAGTACTTGCGATGGGTTGAACAGCACATTCAGATAGCTGGCCAGATCGCCAATCAGAGTTGGTAGCATAATAAAGCAGCTTGCAGCCAGCCACTTGCCGAAACTTTGCGGTGCTTTACTGTTCTTGGTCGCCAGGTTCAACCAAAGTGCCAGAAGCAGGAGGTTGGCAGTGCGACCGAAAATATCACTGAACACTTCTCCTGCAAGCAGCACTTCCCGTGATAGCCAATCAAGCTGATTTTCTTCCGTAAGCTGGGCTAACTGGTTGCGAAGTGTGTCTTGCAGCCAGGCCAAATCGACCTGATTAAAGTAACTGCCCCACAAACCAAAGGGGGTGAGTATCAATAACAGATAAGGTAACAGCGCCCATTTAGGGCGCTGGTGCAATGCAGTAAAGCAATCTACCGGTGAGCGAAACAAGTCCAGTAAAGCGATAAATGGATTGCTGGACGGCATCATACGCTCACCTTAGTGACATCAACAAACAGCTTCAGTTTTTGACCCGGCTTGAGGTACTTTTGGCTCCCCAGTTGATTCCATTTAATCACATCTGCCAATTTTACATTGAACCGATCCGCGATAGCACTGAGGTTGTCACCGGTTCGGACTTCATAATAAACCGTTCTGATCACACCGCCGTTTTGGCTGGTTTTCCAGATGTTCAGCTTCTGTCCGACGCGAAGCGTTGATTGCTTGCTTAAGCCGTTCCACTTCATCAGCTCTTTAATACTGACTTTCTGCTTTTTCGCGATGGTCCACAAACTATCACCGGGTTCCACCTTGTAAATCGTGCGGTATCCGCTGCCGTGGCTAACCTGGGAGCGAACTTCGGTCAGGCTTGGAAATGCATTTTCACCATTCATAGCAACAGGGATAAGAATATACTTACCCTCTCTGATGCCTGAACCTGCCATTTTGTTAGCCCGCTGAATAAGATCAACCGAGGTATGGTGCTTCTTGGCCAGTACGCTCAGGCTGTCCCCGGCTTTGACCTGGTAGCGCACGACTTTCATGCCCTGTCGGCCATTCTCTTCAAAGGATTGATTGAACGTCGCGACATTAGCGACCGGTAGCAGGAGATGCGTTTGACCTTCGGGGGCTGTTGCCCACTGATTATAAGCAGGATTGAGCGATTTCAGTTCCGAAAGAGAAAGTCCTGCATATTTAGCGGCCATGGCTAGATCCATTTGGGTTTTTGGATCGACGGTTTCAACCGCAGGCTCATTGGCAATGAAGGGAATATCGACGCCGTATTTGCTTTGATGACGGACAATGTCAGCAACAGCTAGCAGCTTGGGAACGTATCCGCTGGTCTCTTTGGGCAGATCCAGTGACCAGAAGTCTGTAGGTTTACCGGCTTTCTTATTTTCACGAATCGCCCGGAATACTCTGCCTTCTCCTGAGTTATAAGCGGCAAGAGCATGAAGCCAGTTACCATCGAAACGGCGGTTGAGGTACTCAAGCAGGTCAAGGGCAGCTTCGGTTGACTGGACGACATCACGACGGCCGTCGTACCACCAGTTTTGCTTCAGGCCAAACTGACGGCCAGTACCTGGGATGATTTGCCACAAACCGGCCGCGCGGCCATGTGAATAGGCAAACTGATCAAATGAGCTTTCTACGATAGGCAGCAGTACCAATTCCAGCGGCATGCCACGTTTTTCGACGGCGTCAGTAATGTAGTAGAGGAAGGGTTCTGCACGTGAAGCGACAATAGTGAGATGCCCGGGGTGGCGAAGATACCAGTTGCGGTAGTAATTGACACGCTTGTTATCCGGGACATCGAGCTTGAGCTGCATGGCAATGCGTTGCCATGCATCATCCTGTTCCTGTGGTGTCACCACGGGTGCCGGCGGCGCAACATCAGCCATTGGTGTATCCAATGCGGTCACTGGCTTGTCTGCTGTGCCTGTATCTGTATTGTTATTATTTTGCGCTGCAGCTGAACTTTCCTGATTAGTTGCCACAGGCTCTTGTTGAGAATTTCCTGTTATTTGGCAACCAGCCAGAAGCAGCGCACTCGCTAAAAAAAATCGGTATTTCATGTAACCTGCCTTTAGCCAAAATCGCAGGTGATAATACTTGGCGAAAGGTGCTGGTTACAAGTGACCGTCCTTCAAAAATTGTCCTTCCAACGTCTGAGGGCTGCGAAGGTTTCCAGGTCACTGTCGTTAACCGCTTTATCTGAAACAGCTTTTTTGATACTTGGCTGATCACAACGTAAAAACGGATTGACGCGTTTTTCCAGCCCTAAAGTCGTTGGAATCGTACTTATTCCACGGGCACGTCGCTGACTGACCTCTTCACGGTAACGCTGCAGGTGAGGATTATCCTGCTCAGCAACTAACGCAAAGGCCAGGTTACTACTGGTATATTCATGCGCACAGAAAACTTCAGTTTCGTCTGGCAATGCGGTTAATTTTTGTAACGAACTGTACATCTGGGCTGCTGTGCCTTCAAAAAGGCGGCCACAGCCAGCCGAGAACAATGTATCGCCGCAGAAAAGTTTGCCATCGCCAACGTAGGCAATATGTCCCGAGGTATGGCCGGGCAAGCCTAACACCATGAAACGTTCGTCGAAAATATCGACCTGATCGCCATCTTCGACAGACTGTGTCAGTCCGGGAATGGCCTCAGATCCGGGGCCGACTATTTTACAGGCAGGAAAAGCTCGCTTAAGTTCACTGATTCCGCCAACATGATCATGATGGTGATGGGTAATCAGGATTGCTTCAAGTGTCAGATTGCTGGTGTTTAAGCAATCCAGAACAGGAGTGGCGTCACCCGGGTCAACAACAACGCAGCGATTATCCGGCCCTTGAACTAGCCAGATGTAATTGTCGTTAAATGCAGGTATGCTCTTAATAGTTAGCATGAAATTGTCTCCAGTCCTTGATGTGTGAGTCATCATTTATGAAGCCAGCCCGCACGATAAAAGAAATCGACACACCCTATTCCTGGTCTCAGCTGGTTCAGGGAGAATGGGCGGCACAAATGCTTCAGGCTCAGCTGGATGAATGGTGGCCGAGACTCTTTGGCTACCACATGCTGAAGTTGGGCGGCCTGAGCTGCGAATTTGTCAGTGGCCATTGTAACATCCGCCATCAGGTTTGTATTGATCGCGATAATCCGCTTCGGAATCTTGAAGCCGATCCGATGGCATTACCTTTTCTGGAAAAGTCCTTTGATGCCTGTGTGTTAGCGCATCAGCTGGATTTCTGTGGCGATCCCCATTCTCTGCTTCGGGAAGTTGACAGGGTGCTGGTCGATGACGGCTATCTGCTGATCACAGGTTTTAATCCACTGAGCTTGCACGGTATGCGGGGGCTGTTGCCCTGGAACCGGAAACGTGCGCCTTGGTCGGGGCGTATGTTCATGCCTATCCGGGTCAAAGACTGGCTGGGGGTGCTGAATTACGAAGTCGTGTTTCATGAAAACCTGGCGATATTACCGCCCACCAGATATCCGGCGTTTTCTGCCTGGGCAGAAAGTATGCTATCGGGCTCCTTCTCCGGAGTCGGCGGGATTTATCTGATTGTGGCCAGAAAGCGAACCTTTCCACTCAAGCCGATCAAGCCAAGCTGGAAGCTGCGGCGACAACTCACGCCAATCAGTGTGAATTGCCGCACTCAGGCTAATAAGAAGCAGTCGGGATAATACCGACTGAGAGCAGTCAGCTTTCCTGGTAACCGGTATCGTCTTTCGAGGGGGATTCGGCCGCCTGGCGGGCCAGCTCGTCACAGCGTTCATTTTCGGGATGGCCGGCATGGCCTTTTACCCAGTGCCAGCGGACTTGATGGCGTTGCGTTTCCTGTTCCAACTGCTGCCACAGATCAGCATTTTTGACCGGTTTTTTATCTGCCGTTTTCCAGCCACGCTTTTTCCAGTTGTGGATCCACTGTGTGATACCCTGACGCACATATTGGCTATCAGTGGTCAAATCAACGTCGCAAGACTCTTTGAGGCTGGCCAGTCCGACTATGGCTGCTAACAATTCCATGCGATTATTGGTGGTCATGAAGAAGCCATCATTGAGCTCTTTGACATGGCCTTTATAACGTAAAATTGTGCCATAGCCGCCTGGGCCTGGGTTGCCGAGGCAAGAACCGTCGGTGAAAATCTCTACCTGCTTGGTCATCTTTGGTAGTATTCATCTTTATTAAAACTCTAGTCTGACATAACCGATACTATGAAAGCCACCAATGAACGCATAATTGTATTTGATACCGAAACCACAGGTATGAATATGACCGGCCCTCACTATGAAGGGCATCGCATCGTTGAAATCGGTGCTGTGGAAATCGTTAACCGAAAATTCACCGGACGGACTTTTCACGTCTACATCAAACCGGATCGGCCGATTGATCCAGAAGCCGTTGCCGTTCATGGTATTACGGATGATTTTCTGCGCGATAAGCCGTCTTATGCTGA
Organism: Photobacterium sp. WH77; assembly: GCF_022014395.1. Lineage (NCBI taxonomy): Bacteria > Pseudomonadati > Pseudomonadota > Gammaproteobacteria > Vibrionales > Vibrionaceae > Photobacterium > Photobacterium sp. WH77. The sequence continues at coordinate 5,899 of NZ_JAKLTE010000006.1, forward strand.
CATCCATCACGAGTTCATGGATTTTATCCGCGGTGCTGAGCTAGTCGCACATAACGCCCCCTTCGATATCGGCTTCATGGATTATGAATTCAGGAAGCTGGATCCTTCTATCGGAAAAACCACCGACTTTTGCTCGGTGACCGATACCCTGGACATGGCGAAGAAAATCTTCCCGGGTAAACGCAACAATCTGGACATACTTTGTTCGCGCTACGGTATTGATAACTCTCACCGTACTCTGCATGGCGCTTTGCTCGATGCTGAGATCCTGGCCGACGTTTATCTGATGATGACGGGCGGGCAGACCTCACTGGCATTAAATGCCGCCGGTGAAGAAAGTGACAGCGGTGCAGAAAGCGGGATACGTCGTCTTGCCTCGGGAAGGAAAACATTAAAGATTATCCGTGCTTCTGCCGATGAACTAGAAGCGCATGAAGCGCGTTTAGATATCATCGAGAAAAAAGGTGACGTCACACTCTGGCGTCGATAGGAGAAGCATGCGAAGGCTAGCGTTACTGTCTACATTGATCCCGGTGCTGCTTGGTACGCAAAGCGTGCAGGCTGCGTCCTGGCTGGACAACCGATTCCGGGTTGATCCTACCATCAAGCAAGTGGCCTTCGTGGTAGAAAGAGAATCCGAGAACCAGAATGTGGTCTTGGTCAGGCCGGACGGGGAGAAATACTATCCGTGGCGGCATCCGGATAATGTCGCCTGGCACGAAGAACCGGGCAGGGACATCATTACGATTGAAAACCCGATGCCGGGCCCCTGGCAGGCGGTTGGCCGGGTCAGTGATAAGAATCAGGTCAAGGTGCTTTCAAACCTGAAGCTGGATGTGGCACCGTTGCCGGAAAGATTATATCAGAGCGAATCTTACAAATTCACTGCTCGCCTGACACAAGATGGTGAGTTGCTCACTGACCGGGATTTTCTCGACAGCGTCAAGATGTCGGTGAACTTCTTTGAATATGTGGACGAGCCTGAAACGCAATCTGAAGATGCTTTGCCCACCCCTCTGTCATTGGGCGAGTTTGCCGATGATGGGCTGAATCTTGATGAAGCCCCCGGAGACGGTGTGTTCACCGTCGCCCTGCCGGTACATATCCAGCCGGGGCGATACCGGGTGAATATCACCTCTGGCAATGGTATTTTTCTCCGTACTCATGAGCAGCAGGTCATGGTTTACCCGCCACCGGTATTATCCACCTTCATTCAGGCGAGAGCGCAGGAAGATTCCCATAAGTTGGTGGTGACCTCTGATGAAGGCATGATTGAGCCGGGCTCTGTGTCGGTGCATGTTGAGCAGGATGCACCGGATGGCAGCGTGACTATCAGCCAGGAACAGTCTCAGCCAGAGACAACCAATGTGGACGTTGCCGTTCCTAACCTGCAACAGCCTGGAAGCTATGCCTGGTCTGGGTGGGTGTATGCTACGGATACTTATCAAAAGCGGCCTTTGGTTTTCCCGTTAGAGAAAAGTCATTTTGCCATTACGTCAGTTCTGCAATTAGATAAGAACCTGGCAGAGTACCGTGCCCGACAAGAAGAAAAAGCCAGACTTGAAGCTGAAAAACAGCGACTTGAGGAACAACTGGCCGCCCGCAGTCAGGCATGGAAGGTGATTCTGGCGGGTAACGGTGTGATGGTATTGATGGCGCTTGTCTTTGTGATGCTGAGAAAAAGGCGAACAAAACCGGTTGCTGCAGAACCGGAAGCGCCTAAATTGGAAATACCACCGGATGTCAAAGTCTAGCCGCGTAAAGGAAAGGTGCGGTGAATCCTGAACTCGGCTTTATACTAATCAGGCCAGCGAATCAGATGAAAAGAAAAAGGGAAGCGCAATGCTTCCCTTTTGGTTTGTGCTTTCAACAAGCAGATGTGTTTACGCAAGCAGGCAGATACGTAAGCAAATAGTTACGCAGCATTTTCAATGTTTTTCTGCGTATCGGCCATGCCTGCGACTAAACGCTGGGGGTCGAAGTCATCCACATTGATGGTGCGCAGACGACCAGTTTCAGCACGTCGCAGCAGCTCAGCTTCATCTTCGTTGATAGCTTTCAACTCCAGGCCGGTGTCGGCCACTTTATCCAGCTGCATGAACGGCAGTTTTTTACCTGCAGCCTGGCACACTCGGTCGTATAAAGGCTCAGCAGCCAGAATGTCTTTCAGCGCTTCTTCCATCATACCCACGGGGTTAGTCTCAATGGCTTCAAGGAACTGGCCGCGGCCTAACCGGTCACGGGTTTCACTTGGTGTTTGCAGCATAACGGCCAGCTTGTGATCCAGTTTGTCGCTAGGTTGAACACGAGACAGACCACGTGGCAAGATCAGCACGCGTAGCAGCCCGGCAACGGCACGGTTAGGGAAGTTGCGCAGGAACTGGTCGATGGCTTGCTCGGTCTGATACAGCGCATCCTGCAGGCCCCAGTGAACCAGCGGCAGATCTTCTTGCTTACTGCCGTCATCGGCATAACGTTTCAGGGTTGCAGAAGCCAGATACAGCTGGCTCAGGATATCACCCAGACGCGCCGACAGGCGTTCTTTACGCTTCAGTGAGCCACCCAGAACAGCCATGGACATATCAGACAGCAAAGCCATGTTGGCACTGTAGCGGTTCAATTGCTGGTAATAACGTTTAGTGGCGTCTTTACGCGGCGAAGAAGATCCGCGACCGTCGGTCAGGCCCAGCCAGAATGAGCGCATCAAATTACTGATCACAAAGCCAACATGCCCAAACAGCGCATCGTCAAAGTCGATCAGTGCCTGACGCTGGTCTTCGTTGTAGGCGGCATTCATTTCTGTCAGCACATAGGGATGACAGCGAATGGCACCCTGACCATAAATAATCATGGAGCGGGTCAGGATATTGGCGCCTTCCACAGTGATCGCGATAGGTGCCCCCTGATAGCCACGCGCCAGGAAGTTACTTGGACCCAGGCAGATGCCTTTACCGCCGATGATGTCCATCGCGTCTATGATTCCGCGCTGGCTGCGGTGAGTACAGTGGTATTTCACGATGGCAGAAATAACCGACGGCTTTTCACCGAGATCAATACCGGAGACAGTCAGGCTGCTGGCAGCGTCCAGCACATAAGCATTACCGGCAATACGTGCCAGCGGCTCTTCAATACCTTCCATCTTACCGATAGGCAGCTTGAACTGGCGACGGATACGTGAGTAGGCGCCGGTTGCCAGGGCTGTTGTTTTCAGGCCACCTGTGGTGTTTGATGGCAGTGTGATACCGCGGCCAACCGACAGGCATTCCACCAGCATACGCCAGCCTTGCCCTGCCATTTCCTGACCACCAATGATGTAGCTCAGCGGAACGAAGATTTTATCGCCCTGAGTCGGACCATTCTGGAACGGCACGTTGAGTGGGAAGTGGCGGCGACCTATCTTCACGCCGTCTAAATGCGTCGGAATCAGAGCACAGGTGATACCTAGCTCTTCTTCATCGCCCATCAAATGCTCTGGATCGTACAGCTTGAAAGCCAGACCCAAAACCGTGGCCACGGGAGCCAGCGTGATATAACGCTTGTTCCAGGTCAGCTCCATACCCAGGATTTCTTCGCCCTGCCACTGGCCTTTTTTGACAATACCGAAATCTGGAATCGCGCCGGCGTCAGAGCCTGCCTCAGGACTGGTCAGAGCAAAACAGGGAATTTCTTTACCTGCCGCGAGGCGAGGAAGGTAGTGGTTTTTCTGCTCTTCTGTACCGTAGTGTTGCAGCAGCTCACCCGGACCTAATGAGTTAGGCACGCCAACGGTAGATGACATCACCATAGACACACTGGACAGCTTTTGCAGCACCAGTGATTGCGCATAAGCCGAAAACTCCAGACCACCGAACTCTTTCTTGATGATCATGGCAAAGAATTTCTTGTCTTTCAGGTACTGCCAGACTTCCGGAGGGAGATCGGCCATATCATGAGTGACTTCAAAGTCATTGACCATACGGCAGACTTCATTGACCGGGCCTTCCAGGAAAGCTTTCTCTTCTGCACTCAGGCGTGGCGCAGGAATATCATGCAGCTTGTTCCAGTCCGGCGCACCGCGGAACAGATCCGCTTCCCACCAGACAGTGCCGGCGTCGATCGCTTCTTTTTCCGTCCGCGACATTTCCGGCATCACGCCTTTGAAGGCTTTCAGTGCCGGTTTGCTGAGTAATTTCTGACGGATTGCCTGCAGATTCAGCGGCAATGCAATAATCAGGAAAGCCAGCCAGCTGTATTCGCCGGTGATATCCAGCACAGTACCAACAGCAAGCGCTACGGCGAAAACAAGGGTGAAGGTTCTGAGGCTGGCTCTGTGATAAGCGAGCACTCCGGTTATCCCCAACAACCCCAGCAGGTACACGAGTGTAGCCATTGTTTCTTCTCCTTATTAGAGATATTCCCTTAGGGTATTTTTAATGAGTTTTGTATTCGGGTAAGAGGTCATACCACTTGATTTGATTGTAAGGTAATCTTTAGCGAAATGTAAAAATCTTTTTTTGATTTTGCTGAGTAGGTTCTCATCGCCATTGGAGGACAGGGGCGACAAAAAGGCGGAAAAAGTGGCAGGAAATCGGTTTCCCTGTTCGCCGGGACGCTGATATGAGGGGAAAATCACTGCAATTGCTGCCCGGTCAGTCGACACTTCCTAGTGTTTGTGGGTAAACTGCCTGTCAGGGCATATCCGGCAGGGAATTCCTTGCTTTACACAACAAATCACAGAGAAAAGCCTATGTACCAAGATCTCATTCGTGCCGAACTGACTGAAGCGGCGGACGTACTGAACCGATTCATCAGCGATGAAAAAAATCTGGCGGATATTCAGGCTGCCGCGAAGCTGCTGGCAGATTCTTTCAAACAAGGCGGTAAGGTTTTGTCCTGCGGCAACGGCGGCTCGCACTGTGATGCGATGCATTTTGCCGAAGAGCTGACGGGCCGTTACCGGGATAACCGTCCTGGCTATCCGGGCATTGCGATCTCTGATCCCAGCCATCTGTCTTGTGTCAGTAACGACTTTGGTTATGAATATGTGTTTTCCCGTTACCTGGAAGCGGTTGGTGCGAAAGGCGATGTACTGTTTGGTTTGTCAACGTCCGGTAATTCAGCGAATATTTTGAAGGCCATAGAAGCGGCAAAAGCGAAAGGCATGAAAGTGATTGCACTGACAGGCAAAGACGGCGGCAAAATGGCCGGTATTGCGGATGTGGAAATTCGTGTGCCGCATTTTGGTTATGCTGATCGTATTCAGGAAATTCACATTAAGATCATCCATATTCTTATCATGCTGGTTGAAAAGGAAATGGAAGGGGCCGAGTAATTCGGCAACCTGACTGAGGGACAAGGAAACATGTGTGAATTGCTTGGCATGAGTGCCAACGTACCTACTGATATTTGTTTCAGTTTCACCGGTCTGATGCAACGCGGTGGGCGCACAGGCCCGCACGCAGACGGCTGGGGCATTACCTTCTATGAGGGTAAAGGGTTTCGTACATTCAAAGATCCCAAACCCAGTTGCCATTCTAAAATTGCTGAGTTGGTGCAACAGTATCCGATCAAAAGCTGTGCAGTGATCAGCCATATCAGACAGGCGAACCGGGGTGGGGTGTGTCTGGAAAATACCCATCCCTTTACCCGTGAGCTATGGGGACGCTATTGGACCTTCGCACATAATGGCCAGCTGACAGGGTATGATACCCTGGAAGCGGGGCGCTATCAGTCAGTCGGAGATACAGACAGTGAAATTGCCTTTTGCTGGTTGATGAATCAGATTGACAGCAAATTTCCTCAGCCACCGGATGACTGGAGCCAGATCTTTGAGGTGGTGGCTGAGTGTTGCGATGAGCTGAGGAAGCTCGGTGTATATAACATGCTGCTCAGTGATGGTGAGTTTGTACTGGCTTATTGTACTAATAACCTGCACTGGATCACCCGGCGGGCACCTTTTGGCAAAGCTTCGCTGATTGATGAAGATGTCACCATTGATTTTCAGAAAGAGACCACACCGAATGATGTGGTGACTGTGATTGCGACTCAGCCGCTGACTAATGATGAGCGCTGGCACAAAATGGCAACGGGCGAATTTGCGGTATTCCATTATGGCGAACTGATCAATAAGCGCGTGCTGGACGTACCGGAAGATCCCCCGCCGTCACTAACTTAACCTTGTTTTCTGGATATAAAAAATGCGGCTCTATAGCCGCATTCTTGTATTCAGCACCTGAAAGATCACTCTTCTGAGGCGTAACCCTGTTGTGGCAGACGTTTGCCGTCCAACAAGGCAGCATCATCTTGCATGATCACTCGTCCTTGCAGGAACCACTGACACACCAATGGGTAAATTCTGTGCTCTTGCTGCTGAACCCGCGCCATAACATCTTCAGCCGTATCATCTGAAAAAATCGGCACTTTGGCTTGCAGAATAACCGGGCCACCGTCTAACTCTTCCGTGACAAAGTGCACACTGGTGCCGTGTTCCTGATCGCCGGCATCCAGCGCACGCTGGTGAGTGTGCAGACCGGTATACTTAGGCAGCAGGGAGGGGTGGATGTTCAGCATACGGCCATGGTAGTGACTGACAAAGTCGCCACTCAGGATACGCATGTAGCCAGCTAGCACCACTAAGTCCGGCTGATACCCATCGATGAGATCTGCCAGCGCGCGATCAAAGCTGTCGCGGTCGGCGTAATCTTTTGCAGCGAGATGGGCCGTCGAAATACCGGCCAGTCGCGCACGCTCCAACCCGTAGGCGTCCGATTTATTGGAGATAACGGCTGCAATGCGGCCGTTATCTATCACGCCGTTTTCACAGGCATCTATGATGGCCTGTAAATTAGAGCCGCTGCCTGATATGAGGACAACAATGTTTTTCATTGTTTAGCGAATCTCCACCTGGGCTTCACCCTCGGCAGCATCCGCAATGGTTCCCAGCAGCCAGGCGCTCTCACCTTCAGCGTTGAGCAGGGCAACAGCTTGCTCCGCCTGTGTCTGAGGCAGGGCAATGACCAGGCCAACACCACAGTTAAAGGTACGGTACATTTCATGCGTTTCCACATTGCCCGCGGTTTGCAGCCAGTTGAATACAGCCGGCCACTCCCAGCTTTTGCCATCAATGATCGCTTTTGTACCTTGTGGCAGTACGCGTGGGATGTTCTCCCAGAAACCGCCACCGGTAATGTGAGAGATGGCGTGCAGTTCGCAGCTTTCCATCATCTTCAGTACGGATTTCACGTAAATGCGGGTTGGCTCCAGCAGGTGGTCAGCTAAAGGTCTACCTTCCAGATCCTGAGTCAGATCGGCTTGAGACACTTCAAGGATTTTACGGATCAGAGAATAGCCGTTTGAGTGCGGGCCACTGGATGCGACGGCAATCAGTGCATCGCCTGCTTTCACTTTGGTGCCATCGATGATCTCAGACTTTTCCACGACACCGACACAAAATCCGGCTACGTCGTAATCTTCACCATGGTACATGCCCGGCATTTCTGCCGTTTCACCACCGATCAATGCACAGCCAGACTGTACACAACCTTCACCGATACCGCTCACTACGCTTGCTGCTGTGTCTACGTCCAGCTTACCCGTTGCATAGTAGTCGAGGAAAAACAGTGGTTCTGCACCCTGTACGATCAGATCGTTCACACACATGGCGACCAGGTCGATACCAATGGTGTCGTGCTTTTTCAGATCCATCGCCAGACGCAGCTTGGTTCCTACCCCGTCTGTGCCAGAAACAAGTACAGGTTCTTTGTACTTGGTCGGCAGTGAGCACAGGGCGCCAAATCCACCCAGACCACCCATGACTTCAGGACGAGTTGTGCGTTTGACTACACCTTTGATTCGATCAACCAAGGCATTCCCTGCATCAATATCGACACCTGCATCTTTGTAACTAAGAGAAGAATGATTACCGCTCACAACAGATCCTCACCGGTTAAATCGCAAAATCCGCAGTATGATAACAGCAGTCAGGGCGGAAAGGAAAACGTTTGCGTCAAATATTCCTGGTGGAGGAATGCTAAGCAGATAAGCTGCTATTCCCTACCTGTAAGACTATGGACTAGTGTATAATAGATCGATTTTTTTGAAATTTTGTTGTGTAGGAGTCCAAGATGAAAGTCGTTGAGGTAAAACATCCGCTGGTGAAGCATAAAATTGGCCTGATGCGTGAAGCCGACATCAGCACCAAGCGGTTCCGCGAGCTGGCGACAGAGGTGGGAAGCCTGCTGACTTATGAAGCGACGTCTGACTTCGAAACAGAGACAATTACCATTGAAGGTTGGAATGGCCCGGTTGAGGTTGATCAAATCAAAGGTAAGAAAGTGACAGTGGTGCCGATTCTGCGTGCCGGCCTGGGTATGATGGACGGTGTGCTGGAACATATGCCAAGTGCCCGCATCAGTACTGTCGGTATTTATCGTGATGAGGAAACGCTGGAGCCTGTGCCTTATTTCCATAAGCTGGCATCAAACATTGATGAGCGTATGGCGCTGGTGGTTGATCCTATGCTGGCGACCGGTGGTTCTATGATTGCCACTATTGATTTGCTGAAAGAGCACGGCTGTAATGCCATTAAAGTGCTGGTGCTGGTGGCAGCGCCTGAGGGCATTGCGGCTCTTGAGAAAGCGCACCCGGATGTAGAGCTGTACACAGCGGCTATCGATCAGAAGCTGAACGACAAAGGCTATATCGTCCCAGGTCTGGGTGATGCCGGTGACAAAATCTTTGGCACTAAGTAACAGCAGTTAATGCGCATAAAAAAACCGGCAGTTCGCCGGTTTTTTTGACTCTGTCTATTGGCTCAGAATAATGGGATCAGACGTCGTTAGAACCCATTTGTGCATTATCCACCACTTTGCTTTCACCCAAGTCTTTCGGCAGCACCAGGTTCAGGACAATGGCAACGATACCGCACAAGCTGATGCCCTGCAGGCTGAATTCGCCAATGCCAAACGCCATGCCGCCAATACCGAACACCAGAGTCACAGCCACAATCACCAGATTGCGTGATTTGTGCAGATCGACCTGATGCTTAATCAGAGTATTCAGCCCTACTGTCGCGATAGAGCCGAACAGCAAAATCATGATACCTCCCATCACAGGCACAGGTATGGTTTGCAGTGTGGCGCCCAGCTTACCGACAAAAGCCAGAATGATGGCAGTGACAGCGCTCCAGGTCATGATGGCCGGGTTGAATGCTTTGGTTAGCATAACGGCACCTGTGACTTCTGAATAAGTGGTATTAGGCGGCGCGCCAAACATGGATGCGGCAATGGTTGCCACGCCGTCACCGGCCATGGTGCGGTGCAGACCCGGTTTTTTGAGATAGTCTTTGCCCGTCACATTCGAAATGGCCAGCATGTCACCGACGTGTTCAACAGCCGGGGCAATCGCCACAGGGATCATGAACAGAATGGCATTGATATTGAATTCTGGCATGGTGAAATTCGGCATGGCCAGCCAGCTTGCTTGCTGTACCGGTGTGAAATCGACCACACCGAATGCCAGGCTGGTGGCATAACCGGCCAGAATACCTGAGATGATAGGCACGAGCTTGAAAATGCCTTTGGCGAGTACGCTGACCAGAATAGTCACGAGCAGCGAGATACTGGCAATCCACAAAGCCACATCGCCGTTTACAATCTGGATGGCGCCATCACCACTTTTTCCCAGCGCCATGTTGACTGCCGCAGGTGCCAGCCCTAACCCGATCACCATGATGACGGGGCCGACCACCACAGGCGGAAGCAGTTTATGGATAATGCCGACCCCGCGGACTTTAATCACACTGGCCATGATCAGGTAGATCACCCCGGCCATCATCAGGCCACCGAGTGTCGCAGGGATCCCCCAGGTTTGGACGCCGTAAAGGATGGGAGCGATGAAAGCAAAAGAGGAAGCAAGGAAGATGGGGACACTGCGTTTGGTGATGACCTGGAAAAGTAAGGTGCCGATACCGGCGCCGAACAGCGCGACGTTGGGATCCAGTCCGGTTAAAAGCGGCACCAGAACCAGCGCACCAAATGCTACAAAAAGCATCTGCACACCTTGTAATATCTGCATCATTGTCACGAATCTCCCTTGGTATAAAAAAATCGCGCAATGCTAGCACAAGCGCAAACGTTTCCCCAATGATCCTGAATATTAATTTTATAGTCTTGTTATTAGTGTGGCGTGAAAGGCTAAAGCTGGCGGACTGTCTATGATTTCATCTTGCGATACGCGTAGTAAGTTTGTTCAGGACGAGAACCTCTGATGCAAGGTTAATCTGTCTGAAGAAAGAAAGCTAACTTGTCCCCGTTTTTGGTATTTTTTTATGGTAAATAACGTCATTTGTCGCTAGCTAAGGTATAGTGAGCCCTGTCAATTTGCTGACGTCAGGTTATGGCTCACTGCAGTCATAACTCTCACAACAGGATGATTCTCATCCTTTATTTACAATGATATTCGACGAGTGATTTATGTGGCGTGTTGCTTTTTTTCTTGTAGCGCTCATGGCTTTGCCGCTGCAGGCGGCTACAGTGAATACTTTATATCAGGCGCAGGTGCCTCTGCCTGATTCCGACCGGCAAACGGAGCGAACCGCACGGGTTGCCGCCTTACAACAAGTGCTGGTGAAAGTGTCCGGGCAGCGAGACATCGTCAGCAATGACGTTATCCGGAAAGCGCTGGAAAACAGCAGCTCTTATGTCAGCCAGCTGGGTTACGGCAATGAGCAGGGACAGCCGGTGCTGGAAATCAGTTTTGACAGCGAGAAAATCCGTACACTGCTGACTCAGGCCAGTGCCACGTTTTGGTCCGAGCAACGACCCACTGTGCTTGTCTGGCTGGTGGAAGAGGCTAATCGTGATCGCGCGATAGTGTGGGATCAGTCCGGTAATAGCCTGCAAGCTAGTCTGAACCTGGCGGCGGCGCACCGTGGTGTGCCAGTGCTGCTGCCCATCGGTGATTTTCAGGACGTGACCGCTATCAGTGTGCCGGATTTGTGGGGCGGATTTTCGCAGCCAATTGCGAATGCCAGCACTCGTTATCAGCCCGATGCAGTACTGATTGCGCGTGTTCAGCGTCGCAGCGACAGCATGCAGCTGGCCTGGCAACTGTATCCGAGTTCACCGGCAGCCATGCTGGATGGCAACTCAGCATCACTTGAGGGGCGTAACAGTGGAGACAGTGTGGCGGCCATTACGGCGATGATGGATCAGGTTGCCGACAATCTGGCATCACGCTATGCCGTCCAGCTGGGTGGTGCCACCGAAGGCGGTTTTGCCATTGACGTGGCTAATGTGCGCCGGGTTGAAGACTTTTTTCTGCTTGAGAAACTGCTGAAAGATCTCAGCTCAGTGGCCTCTGTGAATGCCAGCCATTTGCAGGGTGATAAGGTCCGCTTTGCGATTCAGCTGTTGAGCAACGAACAGGTGTTTGCCCGCGAGTTGAGTATGGAACCCAGGATTCAGGCACAGCCGGCTGCGTCGCTGGTGCGTGATGTCGCCTTTGATAATCAATCCGCAGAGGATACAACTCCAGCGAAGCAGGAAGGTATGATAGTGCCGACCTCCAGAGAAGGATCGGCGTCTGAGCCCTTGTCTCAGCTGGATGTGTCTGGCACTCAGGCTGCAACATCCAGCATCGGTTTGTATTACTGGAACCCAAGCGCCTGATACTATTGCAGAAAATTATCGTAAAAAAGCCCCCAGGCTGAGTGCCGGGGGCTTTTTTCATCTCATTGTCTTTACTTATCGCCGTGGGCTTCCCGCTCTTCCCGCTCAACCTGAGACAGTTTTTTAAGCTTGTTGCCCAATTCCCGGCTCCGTGTCCGTGCAAACAGAATGTTGGCGAAAAAAGCCGCGGTGGCCAGTCCGAGTTCAATCAAGGCCAGCCAGCGCTCTCCGCCGTCAATCCAAAGCAGCGTCAGGGCATGCAGAAAATAGAACATCAGAATGAAGTTTGCCCAGGCGTGGGTGTAAGGCTTACCTTGCAGCATTCCTTTGAGAGGCAGCAGCAAAGGCAGTATCCACATCCCGGCAACCACATAGTTGTTCAGGTGCGGGTGGGGCGAAATCACGCTCTGCCACAGAAAAACCCACAGCAGCAGAGACAGGTTGGCTGTCAGTGCGAAGTAGCGTAATTTCTGTGTTGAAGGGCTCATCGGTTTCATATTGGTATCCGTATCCTAAAACTGCGCAGGTGCGACTGGATAATACTTATTGATGTAATTGCCTGGCCGTTTGTGCCAGCCTTTTGCCTAACGCTTGCGCCAGAGCGGCTTCATCTGGTGTCAGTCCGTCGTTCTGATTGAGGTGTGAGGCACCATAGGGAGTACCGCCAGACTGGGTGGTATGCAGCAGTGGTTCGGAGTAAGGCAGTCCTAATACCAGCATGCCGTGATGCAGAAGCGGTAACAGCATGGACTGCAGTGTTGTCTCCTGTCCGCCATGCATTGAAGACGATGCGGTAAACACGCAGGCAGGTTTGCCAATCAGGCTGCCCGAGAGCCATTGCGCACTGGTACTGTCGATGAAGTGTTTCAGTGGCGCGGCCATATTGCCAAAGCGAACAGGGCTGCCCAGGGCCAGCCCCTGGCACTGCTCCAGATCAGCGACAGTCACAAAGGGATCGCCGTTGTCCTGAGCGTTTTCCAGCTCGCCGTTTGCACGTATCTCAGGGACGGTACGCAGTACCGCCTCACACCCCTCAATCTGGCCAATGCCTCGTGCTATCTGTCTGGCGAGCTGGCGGGTGCTGCCATGGCGGCTATAGTAGAGCACCAGAATGGGCAGCATCAGAGGATATCCAGTACTTGCTCAGGCGGACGGCCAAGCGCCGCTTTGTCACCTTTGACCACGATAGGGCGCTCAATCAGTTTGGGGTGGGCAACCATAGCGTCACGCAGCGCCTGCTCAGAGACTGAGTCGTCGGCCAGATTCAGTTCTTTGTAGATGTCTTCTTTGGTGCGCATCATCTGGCGGGCAGAGTCAAATCCCAGCTTTCGCTGCAGCTCGGCTAATTGCTCAGCGGAAGGCGTCTCTTCCAGATACTTAATAATGTCTGGCTGGATGCCTTTGCTTTCAAGCAGGTTTAAAGTTTCCCGGCTTTTTGAGCAGCGTGGATTGTGATAAATAGTGACAGACATAATAGCTCCCGGATTGTCGGTATCTAATTGTTAGGTAAAGTTGTTAAGGTAAAGCCCGCCAGAATCAGCGGGCTAAATAACGGATATTAAGGTGACGTGCCGCTTTGATCAGAGATCGGCAAATCTGGCTCGTGCCAGACGCAGCTGATCGATGCGTGCGTCATATCTGGCCTGATCCAGCGAGCCGACATCGACTATCTGGCTGGCCTGAATATAATTCTGGATCGCTTTTTCCCAGTCGCCGCGTAATGCCATTACTTCCGCACGTGCTGCCAGCTCACCGTCTCTGCGTCCGATGCCGGCATAAGCCTCGGCCAGCATCCCCCAGCCGTTGATATCGGCTGGATTATCATAGGTAAAGCGGCTTAACAGCGACAGGCTGTCTTTCGCCCGGCCTGCTTCAAGGAGGGCGTGGGCCAGGTTGAGCCTGAGGACGGCATTTTCCGGGTTGGACTTAAGCGCGTGCTGTAACCGGTTAATGGCACTGTCATAGCGTTTCTGGAACAAATCTAAATCGGTTGCAGAATCAATAAAGAAACGGTTACCTGGCTCGGCCTGCAGCAGCGGCATCAGCAATTCACGTGCCTGGTCATATTTTCCGCTGTCCATATACACTACAGCCTTGCCGTAATTTACTGCCATCAGGGTGGCGCCGTGTGCCTCTTTTCCTTTGCGGTTGAACCAGTCCAGCGCATTTCGGCTGTCCAGATTGGCATATCGCGCGATGATTCTGGCCTGAGCCAGCAGATAGTTTTCCGAAACGGCTACACGGCGAGGCGGATACTGAGCAGCGCGGCTTCGGGTATCAGCAATACGGGATTCCGGTAATGGGTGAGTCAGCAACATAGCAGGTGGCGTACTGGCGTATCGGTACTGGTCGGCTAAACGGCCAAAAAAGCCCGGCATAGCCTGAACATCAAACCCGGCTTTGGCTAAGGTCGCAATGCCAATGCGGTCTGCTTCCATCTCATTGCTGCGAGTATAGTTTATCTGGCCTTGCACTGAGGCGGCGGTGGTCGCCTGCATGGCAGCAATACCTGCTTCCGGTGAGGCAATCGCCAGCATGAGTGAGCCAATCAGAGCAGCCATAGTGGCAGGTGATTTCTTGGCTTGATCTTCCATGCTTCTGGCCAGATGGCGCTGAGTGATGTGGGCAATTTCGTGCGCCATCACAGAGGCCAGCTCACTTTCACTTTGGGCATGCAAGAACAGTCCGCTGTGCAGGGCAACGTGGCCGCCAAAAAAAGCAAAGGCGTTCACTTCCCGGTTCTGAATCAGAAAAAACTCAAACGGAGTGCGCACATCCTGCGCATTGGCCACTAATCTGTGCCCCAGATCTTTGACATATTCGGACAGTAAAGGGTCATTAATGATAGGTTTACTGGCTCGCAGCAAGCGCATATAAGCATCACCGTACTCCAGCTCTTTTTCGATGGTCAGTGTCGCGGCGGCCGTTGTTCCGATCTCGGGCAGATCTTCCAAAGAAGCCTCAGCCCAGCTCACTGGCGCTGTGCTAAGCAGAGCACACAGCAGCAAACAAACTGGCTTTTTGACAAATCGAAGCTTAGAAAAGGTGATCATCTTCATTCGTATGTTGATATTCCGGTTGCTGCGGGATTTGCAGTTAATCAATCTGCGCGCTTACAGGTATGACAACAAAAGCTCCAGGGTGTTTCTTTCTTGTCGTCATAATGTTATTTACAATAACTTGTTGGATAATAACCGCCTGTGCCTGAGAATGGAAATATCTAAGCTGGATTTAACCGATACCCGTTGCCCGCTGGCCTTACTGACGGCAAAGCGCACTTGCCGTCTGCTCAAAGCCGGGCAGCCGTTGGAGATACATATCTGTGATGCCGGCTCAAGAAAAGATATACCACGCTATTTGTTGAATCATGGGTTTCAGGTTCATATTCAATCAGATAACCCACAGTTACTTGTGATTACCGTTACTAGAAGGTTGTGACGCTCATATGCTCGAAATGATTAGTCGCTGGTATCAGCGCAGATTTTCTGACCCCCACGCGGTCAGTTTGGTGGCGATCCTCTTGGTGGGCTTCATCACCATCTATTTTTTCGGCAACCTCATCGCGCCTTTGCTTGCTGCAATAGTGCTCGCTTACTTACTGGAATGGCCGGTGATGTATCTGACCCGGATGAAAGTGCCACGAACGCTGGCCGTCACTCTGGTCATATTGCTGTTCGCCGGGTTAATGGTGATGGCCGTTTTCGTGTTGATTCCTGTTATTTGGCATCAGATCAGTAATTTGCTTTCTGATATGCCGAGTATGTTTAACGATCTGCAGCATTATGTGTCCAGCCTGCCAGAGCGATACCCTGAACTGGTTCAGCCGGAGCAGATAACGACTGTGATGACCAGCCTTCGCGCAAAAGTGCTGGGTATGGGCGAGAGTGCTCTGAAAGGCTCAGTGGCATCGCTGTTGAGCCTGGCGACACTGGCTGTCTATCTGATTTTGGTGCCCTTACTGGTCTTTTTCTTGCTGAAAGACAAGGATGAGATGCTCAGTGCTTTCAGCCGCATACTGCCTCGCAACCGTCGCCTGGCCAGTAAGGTAGGCGCTGAAATGAACCAGCAGATTTCAAATTATATCCGCGGTAAGGTCACTGAAATTTTTATTGTCGGTACTGTCAGTTACATCACTTTTGCGCTGCTTGATTTGCGTTATGCCTTGTTACTGGCTGTGCTGGTGGGTTTCTCGGTATTGATTCCATATATAGGCGCGGCAGCGGTGACTTTGCCTGTCGCTATGGTCGGGCTGTTCCAGTGGGGGCTGACGCCAGACTTCTGGTGGCTGCTGGTGGCCTACGGCATTATTCAGACGCTGGATGGTAATGTGCTGGTGCCTGTCCTCTTTTCTGAAGCGGTGAATCTTCATCCGGTCGCTATCATTATTTCCGTGCTGGTCTTTGGCGGGTTATGGGGCTTCTGGGGGGTGTTCTTTGCGATTCCGTTAGCCACACTGGTGAAGGCCGTTTGGAATGCTTTACCGGCCACAGATCATGGCGAAGAGGCCGATTAACCATCACTTAGCTAGTCAGCACACAGCTAGTCATCGCACAGGGAGGTTGCGTGAATATATCCGTGAAGATATTACTGCTGACCGGGCTGGCGATGCTGGCGTTTGCTGCCAATTCACTGCTTAACCGGGTGGCCTTGTCTGACACGACAATTGATCCCGCCAGTTTTACTCTGATTCGTTTACTGGCGGGGGCTCTGTTTTTATGGCTCATTCACGCTTACCGTCATTCAGGTAAGAAACACAAAGCGAGTGTGGGCGGCAACTGGCTGTCTGCGCTGGCACTCTTCATCTATGCAGCCGGCTTTTCTTTTGCTTATCTCAGCCTGACAGCAGCGACTGGTGCATTACTGCTATTTGCCGCGGTGCAAATCACCATGATGGCCGTTGCGCTGAGCAAAGGTGAAAGGCTGACCTCCTTGCAAGTGATTGGTTTTACACTTGCCCTGGCAGGGCTGGTGGTGCTTTTGTTACCCGGGGTGTCAGCGCCTTCCTGGCAGGGAGCTGCTCTGATGCTGATGGCGGGGGTGGCTTGGGGAGCCTATACCCTGCGAGGTAAAGGTGCCACAGATCCGCTCCAGACGACGGCAGGGAACTTTTTGCGTGCTGTGCCATTTGGTCTGGCATGCTGGTTGATATGGGGGAAAACTGAGCTGGATGTGCTCGGGGTGTGGTATGCCGTGCTTTCTGGTGGGCTAGCCTCAGGCGTCGGTTATGCGATTTGGTATACTGTCTTACCTTCGCTGAGCGCAATGATAGCGGCTACCGTTCAGCTCAGCGTGCCTGTTCTGGCGGCTGTCGGTGGTGTGCTGATGTTATCGGAGCCCGTGACACTACGATTGCTGGTCGCTTCGATGGCGATTCTGGGAGGGATAGCCATGGTTATCGGGGCCCGAAAAGTGACCAATTCAGGGCGATGACGCTGAAAGCACAAAGGCCGAGCTGACGGCCTTTGCTGAGTGTCTGCAGGACTAGCTGTTACCGTTCAGATAAGCCAGCACGACTTCGTGGTGATCTTTGGTTTTGAACTTATTAAAGACATGTTCAATGACACCGTCTTCGTTAATCAGAAAGCTGATACGGTGCAGGCCATCGTACACTTTGCCCATGAACTTTTTCTCGCCCCATACGCCAAACTGTTCGGCAACAGCATGATCTTCATCAGAGAGCAGAGTGAAGTTCAGGTTGTCGCGCTCAATGAATTTAGGCAGGCGTTTGACCGGATCAATACTGATACCCAGTACAGCGACGTTCAGCGCATCCAGCTCCGATTTGCTGTCGCGTAATCCGCAGGCTTGTACGGTACAGCCCGGGGTCATGGCCTTAGGATAAAAATAAGCGAGTACTTTTTTACCTTTGAAGTCTTTCAGGCTGACAGGCGCACCATTCTGATCTGGCAGAGTGAAGTCAGGCGCAGGAGTACCTGCAGTCAAGGTTTGCATGTGTCGTTCCTTATCATTCGGAGGTTACTTGGGTAAATGGCCGGTAAATGTCACTGTGCCTGTGACTTGCACTGTCTGGCACAGGGCTTCAAATTCTTCCTGCAAAGACATCAGATTGCAACCTTCAGGCAGATTAGTACTGAGTTGTAAGGTGAGCTGGTCTTCTTCACCTTTACCTACTTCTTCCTGGGAGTGAGCACTGAGTGCTGAGATGTCTATTTGGCGGCTGGCACAGAAATGGGTGAACTTTTCTATCAGACCCGGGGCATCATTGCCTTCAATGTGGAAGTCGGCGGTATAGGGATAAAAGCGGTGCTCGTGCTTGGTGGTTCTTTTCATAACGGTCAGCAGATCAAACTGCTGGGCCTGAAGCGGCAGGGTTGCTTCAACCTTGGCTATCGATGCTGCCGTTCCTGACAGTAAAAGTATGAAGGTAAATTCACTGCCAAAAATAGCCAGTCGGCTGTCTTCAATATTGCAGCCGCTGAGTGAGATATGTCGGGTAATTTCATCAGTAATACCCGGGCGATCTGAGCCGATTGCGGTGATGACGAGGTAGTGTTCCATACAGTTTCACATTGATGACCTTTATGTTTGCATGGTAGCACAGCCAACTTATCTCCTGCCATGAAGTTACCTGCGCAAATGATGATATTGTTATGATTGGTATATTTTGTTGTTAAATTCGCTGGCAATGGTGCAAGCCACTGGTTTAATCCACTTTTGACAGGGGATCACAGGACAGAATTAACGAACAGGATATGGCCAGCCATGACAGCTATTTTACATTCTACTTGCTTGTGTTTACTGCCACTGAAAAGTACCATGAGAAATCAATAAAAAAGGGAGATCGACATGTTTACTGGTAGCATGGTAGCGCTAGTTACGCCCTTGGATGAAGTCGGCGAAGTTGATTACGCCAGCCTGAAATCCTTGGTTGAATATCATATTGCAGCGGGTACAGACGCGATTGTCGCTGTTGGTACCACAGGTGAGTCAGCGACTCTGACTGTTGAAGAGCACGTCAAAGTCGTGCTGAAGACAGTCGATTTTGCTCAGGGACGTATCCCTGTTATTGCCGGTACAGGCGCTAATGCCACCCATGAAGCCATCACTTTTAGCAAACTATTCTCGGGTACGGGCGTAGCAGCTTGCCTGACCGTCACACCGTATTACAACAAACCGACTCAGGAAGGTTTGTATCAGCATTTTAAAGCGATTTCAGAAGCCACCGATCTGCCTCAGATTCTGTATAACGTACCAGGTCGTACGTCGGTAGACATGTTGCCTGAAACGGTTGCCCGCCTGTCTAAGCTGGATAACATTATCGGCGTCAAAGATGCGACAGGTGATTTAGCCCGAGTGGAAAAAACACGGGAACTTTGTGGCAAAGATTTCCTCCAATTCAGCGGTGATGATGCAACAGGTCTGGAATTTGTGGCACGCGGCGGTCACGGCGTGATTTCTGTGACGGCGAATATTGCAGCACCAGATATGGCAACTATGTTCCAGTTGGCCTTAAAAGGAGAACTGGACGAGGCGAAAGCCATTGATGCTAAACTGATGCCGCTGCACAAGCACCTGTTTGTTGAGTCCAATCCCATTCCGGTGAAATGGGCAGCACAAAAGCTTGGACTGATTCAGCACGGCACACTGCGTTTGCCATTAACGCCACTGAGCAAAGAGGCTGAACCTGTGGTGTTGCAAGCGTTGAAAGATGCGAAACTGCTGCCTTCACTGGCTACCGCATAGGAACGTAAGAACTCTACATGAATGTGAATTACAGGCTGGCAGTTACAGCTGTCATGGTGGCTGCTTTGGCTGGCTGTTCTGGCAGTGCAGAGCGACGCCGACAGGCTAACCAGGATTTTAATTATCTGGAAACAGCGCCGTTAAGCAGCTGGAACAGCCCTAGCGGCTCAGCAGCGACGCTGTCGAACGAGTATGCGATACCGTCTAAAGAATACCCGGGCGCGATTGGCAGGGCTGTTGATATTCGCCCTCCTCAGCAAGTTCTGGCCCTGATCCCTGGTGCCAGAACTGTGCACAACAGCGATGGTACCGTTAGTTTGCAGTTAGTGAATTCGGCTGAACTGGACGAGTTGTGGACTCTGACCAAACGTATGGCAACTGAGCGTAATATTGCTCTTGATGTGAATACGGCCCGGACGCTTGAAACCGGGTGGGTGAACTGGAACAACGAAGATGAAGATACTGAGATAAGCAGTCGCTATCGGATTTCTCGTGCCAGTGCCAACGACCAGAACCTGTATACCATCAAACTGCTCGACTGGCGTGAAGCCGGTGTAGAGAAACCTGTCAGTATGGTTAATCAGGAGCGTTACAGCATTCTGATGACCAACCTGGTGATGGCCAAGTACGATGCTTATGAGCGAGAGAAAGCAAGATTACGTGCCGAGGAGCTGGTGAAGCAGATCCCAATCACTATGGGCCAGGATCGTAGCGGCTTGCCTGTGATTATCGCCCGCGCGCCTTATAACGTGTTCTGGGAACGCCTGCCAAGTCTGTTGCAGACCCTGGGCTTTACTGTCGACGGGCGTAATCGCTCACAAGGCACGATCGATGTGAGCTTCCGTAACCCGGATGACAGCTTCTGGGTCGATTTAGGCATTCAGCCTCTGCAGTTGGAAAACCGCGAATATAAGTTGCAGCTGGGGGATTTGGGTAACCGGACTTCGATCACAGTGACAGATGAAGACGGAAAACCGATCACAGACGAGGCATTAGAAAGTATTGCTCCGGTATTAGCCGCTGTGATTGACAAAGATAATCAGAAGTAATTTTTTTCTGATTCTTATCGCGACAAAAGTTAACTGACAAAACGAGAACGACAAAAAAACGCTTCGGCATCTGAAAGGATTGCCGAAGCGTTTTCTTATGTACGGATAAGAGAAAGGGTATTCTCTGCTATCACGCGTTTTACTTCACTACTTCGCCTTTTGCCTGCAGATCGGCATGGTAGGATGAGCGAACAAACGGGCCACAGGCAGCATGAGTAAAGCCCAGTTCCAGCGCGATTTCTTTCAGCTCATCAAACTCTGACGGCGGCACATAACGCTCAACCGGCAGGTGATGTCGGCTTGGTGCCAGGTACTGACCCAGTGTCAGCATGGTGACACCGTGAGCGCGAAGATCTTTCAGTACTTCCACAATTTCTTCTTTGGTTTCACCCAGTCCCATCATCAGGCCTGACTTGGTCGGCACTTCAGGATGCATCTCACCAAACTTTTTCAGCAGATCCAGTGACCACTGGTAGTTGGCACCCGGGCGGGCCTTGCGGTACAGGCGCGGTGCGGTTTCCAGGTTGTGGTTGAAGACATCCGGCGGGTTATCGCGCAGGATCTCCAGAGCATGATCCATACGACCACGGAAGTCGGGTACCAGAGTTTCGATTTTGATGTCAGGGTTTTTCACCCGAATCTCACGGATACAGTCAGCAAAGTGTTGGGCACCACCATCACGGAGATCATCACGGTCAACCGAGGTGACAACCACATAGCGCAGTTTCATGTCGGCAATGGTCTGAGAAAGCTGTACCGGCTCTTCGGCATTCGGAGGCAGAGGACGGCCGTGGGCCACGTCGCAGAACGGACAACGACGAGTACAGATAGCACCCAGAATCATGAAGGTCGCAGTACCGTGACTGAAACACTCTGCCAGGTTAGGGCAAGAGGCTTCCTCACACACGGAGTGGAGGTTGTTCTTGCGCATCGCCGCTTTGATTTCCTGAATACGCTGAGTGTCGGCCGGGAGCTTGATCTTCATCCACTCTGGCTTACGCAGCATTTCGCGAGGCTTTTCCTCTGCTTCCATGTTACGTACAGGAATCAGGGCCATTTTATCGGCGTCACGGTATTTGACACCAGGTTCAATTACGATCGGTTTGCTCATGATTAATTGCTTTCCGTTGTCCACTCTATGCTCTGGTAATCGAGCAGTTTCACTAACTCATCGACAAGTACAGGTTGCACGTCAGCCAGTTCTGTAGGGCCATTTAGCCTGGCCAGCTGAGTCATTTCCATACCCGCATAACCGCAGGGATTAATACGCAGAAAAGGTGTTAAATCCATGTCGACATTAAGAGCCAGACCATGAAAAGAACAGCCGCGACGGATACGTAGGCCGAGTGAGCAGATTTTTTTACCGTCGACATACACGCCAGGTGCATCAGGACGGGCGTTGGATGCTACACCGAAGCGGGATAGCGTGTTGATTACGGTGTTTTCAATGTGCGTGACCAGTTCGCGGACGCCAAGTTTATGGCGACGCAGGTCAATCAACAGATACATCATTTGTTGTCCGGGACCATGATAGGTCACCTGTCCGCCACGGTCACTCTGAAAAATCGGGATGTCGCCGGGATTGAGCACGTGTTCAGCTTTGCCAGCCTGACCCTGTGTAAAGACGGGAAGGTGCTCAACCAGCCAGATTTCGTCGACAGTGTCGTCATCACGGTTGGCGGTAAAGTGATGCATGGCCTCATAAGTAACAGAATAGTCTGTCAGGCCCAGATTGCGGACAATGAGATTTCGTTGCACATTTCACCCATGTTGTCTGTCGGTCTCAGTTGAGAGCCATTCGAGACCAATAATGGTGCATTATAAATCGTGGCGGCTAAAATTTCAGCCGCCAATTGCTCGGTAGGACCAGGTATCAGAGCACGACACGAACAATGTCGATTTCACCCAGCTCTTTATACAGGGTTTCAACCTGCTCAATATGGGTCGCTGTGATAGTGATAGACACGGCACTGTAGGTCCCTTTTCCGCTTGGTTTAACGGTTGGGGTATAATCGCCAGGCGCATGACGCTGGACAACTTCCACCACCAAATCAGGCAGCTCAGGCTTGTTAAAGCCCATTACCTTGAAAGAAAACTGACAAGGGAACTCGAGTAAATCTTTAAGTTTTGGCTGTTCTTGCTGTTGCATGCTGAACTCCCAGGAAGGTATGCGGTATATCACAATTTAGGGCAGCATATTAATGGCTCGCAGTCCATAACACAAGTCAAGCATAGGGGCTGGGAAGCAGGCCGCAGCGGCAAAAAGAAAAAGGACAGCGAGGCTGTCCTTTATCAAAAGCGGTGACTTAGCTTAGCCAGCCTTTAAAGAGTAAGACTACGTAGTCAATTAAGCGGCTGAAAATACTGCCTTCGTTAACTTCGTTGAGCGCCAGAAGCGGGTATTCAGCCACGTCTTCATCGCCCAGACGGTAGTAAAGTTTACCTACCACGTCGCCTTTACGGATAGGCGCTTTTAACTCTTTTTCCAGCACAAAGTTAGCTTTCAGATCTTTGGCGGAACCGCGAGGCAAGGTCACGAAAGTATCCTGATTGACGCCCAGGGAGACTTCATCGTTGTCGCCCATCCAGACTTTTTCGGTGACAAAAGTTTCGTTCGCTTTATGCGGCGAAACGGTTTCGAAGAAGCGGAAACCGTAGTTCAGTAACTTCTTACTCTCAGCCTTACGGGCATTGGCGCTTTTGGTGCCCATCACAACCGCAATCAGGCGCATCTGACCTTCAGTGGCGGTACTGACCAGGCTGTAACCCGCATTGTCCGTGTGGCCGGTTTTCAGGCCGTCAACATTCAGGCTTTTGTCCCACAGCAGGCTGTTACGGTTAAACTGTTCAATGCCGTTGTAACGGAATGATTTTTCTTTATAGATGGCAAACTCATCCGGCACATCACGGATCAGACCCTGTGCCAGCAAGGCCATATCATAAGGTGTGGTGTACAGTTTGTCGTTGTCCAGGCCGTGTACATTGGCGAAGTGTGTTGAATCCATGCCCAGCGATTTCGCCCAGCCATTCATCAGATCAACGAACGAGTCTTCTGAACCGGCGACATGTTCAGCCATGGCCACACAGGCATCATTGCCGGACTGAATAATAATGCCGCGATTAAGGTCAGCGACTTTTACTTCGCTGCCCACTTCAATGAACATTTTTGATGAACCCGGGAAATTTTTTGCCCAGGCATTTTTGCTGATCACAACAGTATCATCCATAGAGATGTTACCGCGTTTGATTTCCTGACCGATCACATAACTGGTCATCATTTTAGTCAGGCTTGCAGGTGGAATCTTATCGTATTCTTGTTGCCCGGCAAGAATTTTGCCTGAATGGTAATCCATCAGGACATAACCTTTAGCGGCTATCTGCGGGGCTTCTGGAACAACGGCGGGCGCCGCGGCCGCTGAAAGACTAGTCAGTAAAGCGGTTGAAACAGCGACAGAGCGAAAAAATGCAGCAGATTTATTCATGATATATGTTACTTGGGTTACGGATATCAAAAAATTGGAACCACTATATCAGATTGAGCTTGTTTAAACAGTTCTCAACCAGAGGAATAGTGGTTCATTGAGGGATCTTGTGAAATTTTTACATTCTTTTGTCAGACTTTGCCCTGACAAATTAGTTCAACTCACGTTGTTCAGAAACGACAAATGCTTCTGGGAATTGGCTCGCCCTGGCTTTATTTCTTTGTATCTCGGCTTCACCTGAGTCGAGGTACGGACCCAGGCGAAGCCGATAGACGGCGGCGGACTCGGCTTTTTTTACATCAACCTGGGTGTTGAACTCTGATTTGAGCTTCTGAGCGGCGAGTTGGGCTTTATTGAGATCACTGAATGCTGCCAATTGCACAAAGAACCATTTGGGATTTGCGCTTTGCCATTCAGCAGTAGAGTCTGGTTTGGGCATCTGCAGCAGCTCAATTTTGACCGGCGCCGTGCCGTGACCCACCACATCCAGTTTGGTGGCCGCTGCCATGCTGAGATCTATGATACGTCCTTCATGGAACGGGCCGCGGTCATTGACCCGGACAATGGCACTTTTGCCATTGCTGGTATTGGTGACTCTGACATAGCTGGGTAACGGTAAGGTTTTATGCGCCGCTGTCATCGAATACATGTCATAAATTTCGCCGTTAGACGTTTTGTGACCATGAAACTTTTTGCCGTACCATGAGGCCAGCCCTTCTTCACTAAAAGGCTGCTCGGCCGGTACAATGGCGTAGGCCTGGCCTCTCAGCGTGTAATCTTTATTGCCGGCCAGACTTTTGGGCTCGTACCTTGGCTGTGCATCTTCAATGTGATCCAGGGTGGGGGAACTCTCTGGCGCGTGGTCATCTTTTATCTGATAGCGATCGGAGTGAGTCGTGCTGCACCCTGCCATGAGCAGGGTGACACTGAGTGAAAAAGCGAGTGATTTGGACACTGTGTGCATCAGTTAGCCTTGGACAACATTTTTCTGTGGGTGTGGATAGACATCAGGATACCGAAACCTGCCATCAGGGTGACCATGGAGGTGCCGCCGTAGCTGATCAGGGGCAGCGGAACGCCGACCACAGGCAATAAGCCACTGACCATGCCAATATTGACGAATACATAAACAAAAAAGCTCAATACGATACTGCCTGCCATCATACGGCCAAAGGCGGTTTGTGCCCGGCTGGCCAGTAGCAGTCCGCGGCCGATAACGAACAGATACAGGGCCAGCAGGCCGATGACCCCGGACAGTCCCCATTCCTCTGCGATGACGGCAAAAATGAAGTCGGTATGGCGTTCCGGCAAAAACTCCAGCTGTGACTGGGTACCGTGGAGCCAGCCTTTACCGGTAATACCGCCTGAACCAATGGCAATTTTCGACTGAATGATGTGATAACCCGCGCCGAGTGGATCGGACTCAGGGTTAAACAGTGTCAGCACCCGGGTGCGCTGATAATCATGCATCAGGAAGAACCAGAGCACCGGGATGAACGCACCGATCAGCATGCCGGCAAAAATAATAATCCGCCAGCTGATGCCGGACAGAAAAAGCACAAATACCCCGGATGCGGCGATCAGGATCGATGTGCCCAGATCGGGTTGTTTGGCAATTAGAATGGTTGGCACGAAAATCATCAGGGTTGCGATGATAATATTTTTCAGGCTGGGGGGCAGCGGGTGGTTTCCGATAAAACGGGCCACCATTAAGGGGACAGCCAGTTTGATCAATTCAGAAGGCTGGAAACGGACGACGCCCAGATCCAGCCAGCGCTGTGCCCCTTTGGAAATTTCGCCCACCAGCAGTACTCCCACCAGCAGCAGTAAGCCGACCCCGAACAGATAGGGAGCCCAGGCTTCATAGTGGCGAGGGGCAATCTGGGCCAGGATGAACATCACCGCCAGAGACAGCAGCATACGGACCGCCTGGCGTTCCATCATGTCAAGGTTCTGGCCGCTGGCACTGTACATGACGACCAGGGCGAATCCCATCAGCGTCAGGATCCCCAATAATAAAGGAACGTCGATATGCAGGCGATCACTCAAGGTGGCTTTGCTGCCTGCCGCAGCCATGATACTCATTGCGAAACCTCAGCCAATGTCGATTTATCTTTGTCATCTTGATTGAGCAGCATATGGTCAAAAATCTGCCTTGCTACCGGGCCACCATTACTGGAACCGCCACCGGCATTTTCAAGCACCATTGCCACTACGTATTCAGGGTGCTCAAAGGGGGCAAAAGCGGTGAACAGCGCGTGGTCTCGCAGATGTTCTTCAAGCTCTTCGGCATTATATTCTTCATCTTCAGCCAGTCCGAAAACCTGGGCTGAACCGGATTTACCGCCAGCTTTGTATTCTGCGCCGTAGAAAGCGCGTCTTGCCGTCCCGCGGTTGCCATGCAGTACCCGGTACATACCATCTTTGGCGACCTGCCAGTATTTAGGATCGACACCGGAAATGGGTGGAAAAACTTCGTACTTGGCGGGGATTTCTCCATCGGCATCCATAATGCTTTTCAGCAAATGCGGCGCCCGGACAACACCGTCATTGACCAGTACTGTGGTCGCTTTGGCTATCTGCAATGGCGTTGATGTCCAGTACCCTTGCCCGATCCCGACAGGAATGGTGTCGCCCTGATACCAGGGCTGGCGGAAACGTGCCTGTTTCCATTCGCGGGTAGGCATGTTTGCTTTGCTCTCTTCCGCAATATCAATCCCGGTATATTCACCGTAGCCAAACTTGCTCATCCACGATGATAACCTGTCGATCCCCATGTCATAGGCAATCTGATAGAAAAAGGTATCGACTGACTCTTCAATGGCTTTGTGGATACTGACTTTGCCGTGACCCCAGCGCAGCCAGTCACGGAATGGCCGGCTGTTGGTGTTCGGGATTTTCCAGTAGCCAGGATCGTTGCGTGTCGTCCGTGTTGTGATGACGCCTTCGGCTAAGGCTGCCACAGCAATCGCCGGTTTGACGGTTGAGGCCGGCGGGTAAATCCCCAGAGTAACCCGGTTCACCAGCGGCCTGTCTTTGTCATTGAGTAATTCGTTGTACTGTTTCGAAGAAATGCCATGTACGAACAGGTTAGGGTCATAACTCGGGCTGGAAACCATCGCAAGCACGGAGGAATCTTCTGGATCCATCACCACCACAGAACCCCGTTTCAGCTTGGTGTATTCTTCACCGGTTTCCGGGTCGATTTTCTTTTCAGTCAGCAGCTCTTTAACATACAACTGCAGACCAATATCCAGATTCAGGCGCAGATCTTTGCCCGGCACAGGCGGTACATATTTCAGGGTGCGGATGATACGGCCGCGGCTGTTGACTTCGACTTCCTGGTAGCCAGAGGTGCCGTGCAGCAACTCTTCATAGTATTTTTCAATGCCCAGCTTGCCGATATCCCGGGTGGCCTTGTAGTTGTTAAGGCGCTCTTCCCTGTCCAGCATCTCTAGATCCCTGTCATTGATTTTTGCCACATAACCAAGCACATGGGTGAGCGCGTCGCCGTAAGGGTAGTAACGTTTCAGGTAGGCTTTAACCTCCACACCCGGAAAACGGTGCTGATTAACGGAGAAAAGGGCGACTTCTTTTTCGGTCAGCTGGTTACGCAGCGGTACAGAGTTAAAGCGCCGAGTACGGCGACGCTCTTTGTCAAAGCGTTCAATCTCTTCCTCTGAGATCCCCAGCAGTGATTTCAGACGGCCAAAGGTATCATCCAGATCCGGGACTTTCTCTGTGACCACTTCCAGCGAATACACTGGCCTGTTTTCGGCCAGTAATACGCCGTTACGGTCGTAAATCATGCCGCGGTTAGGCGAGACAGGGACAATTTTGATGCGGTTGTCATTGGAGCGGGTCTGATAATCTTCAAACTCACGAACCTGAATGTGATACAGGTTCGCAATCAGCACACCAATCAAAGCAAAGATACCGACAAAGGAGAAGACCGCTCGTCTGAAAAACAGAGACGATTCGGCCTGATGATCCCGGATCTGAAGTCGCTTTCTGCGCATGCCGTCTATTCCCTGTGGTATGGGTGGTTGGCTGTGATGCTCCAGGCCCGGTAAAGGCTTTCGGCCATCACAATACGCACCAGCGGATGTGGCAGCGTTAACGGAGACAGGGACCAGCTTTGTTCTGCAGCGGCTTTACAGGCCGGTGCCAGACCTTCAGGTCCGCCAATCAGTATAGACACATCCCGGCCGTCCAGTTTCCAGCTTTCCATCTGATCGGCCAGTTGTTCTGTGTCCCAGCGTTTACCCGGAATATCTAAGGTGACAATGCGGTTGCCTTTGGCAACGGCAGCCAGCATAGCCTCGCCTTCTTTTTGCAGAATACGGGCTATATCCGCATTTTTACCCCGTTTGCCGGCTGTAATTTCAATCAGTTCCAGCGGCATATCTTTAGGAAAACGGCGGCGGTATTCCTCAAAGCCGGTTTCTACCCATTTAGGCATTTTTGTGCCGACCGCGATCAGTTGCAACTTCATCCGTCAGTTAGCCCCAAAGCTTCTCCAGTTGGTAAAGCTGACGCGCATCTTCTTGCATGATGTGCAGCATGACGCTTCCCATATCAACCACGACCCATTCAGCGTCTTCTTCGCCACTGATACCAAACGGCGGGAAGTCTATCAGTTTGGAGGCAGTGTTGACATTGTCTGCAATCGAAGCGACGTGGCGGTTTGAAGTACCGGTACAAACGACCATGAGATCAGTAATGCTGGATTTGCCGCGCACATCCAGAGTGACTATGTCCAGGGCTTTCATGTCATCAATTTTGTCAATGACGAAGTCGTGTAGTTCTTGTAGCTGCAAAGGGGTCTCCCTCAATTCAGTCTTCTCTTGTTATTAGAGTCAGGTGGGCCGATCGGGTTCACATTTTAACGCTGGAGTATACCATGCTCAATTCTGGCTGACGCTTGCGTGGTGCAGTGATGTACAGATTTTTTGAGCATCAGCCAGTTTTAACAATAATTTGCCAGCGGTGTCAGTGGGACTGCAAAGGTAAGCCCTTACTCAGTCCGCACATCATGGCGCATAATGTGCTTAAACCGGGCCAGACACTAGTGTCATAGTCGGTTTTAGCCTGGCGTTCAAGCTGACTGAGTTGTTGGATAGCTGTTAGCAGGGCAGGTAAGGGTAATCGGTGCAAGGCGCCCACATAGAGCTCACGCCGGTTTTGCCAAACCCGAAAATTTTCGAGGATCCGATTCAAAGGGATTCCATGTTTACCCATTTCCTGCATGCGGTACAGCTGGGTCAGTTCACGTTGCAAGGTACGCAGAATAATAATAGCTTCCACCCCTTCGGCTTCGAGCTGGCGCACAATGCGCTGACTGCGTTTTGCCTGGCCGGCCAGTAAGGCATCCAGCAACTGAAACGGGGTGTAGTGGTTATGGCGGCTGAGCGCCTCCTGAATCCGGGGCACGGTCAGGGTGCCGTCAGGATAAATCAGGGTGAGTTTGTGCAGACTCTGTGCCAGTGCCAGCAGGTTACCTTCATGCCACTGAGCCAGTATCTGTATGGTTTCTGCATCGGCATTCAGCCCCAGTTGCTGACAACGCTGCTGGATGAAGCGGGGTAGCTGACGGGCATCAGGCGTATTGCAGGGCACATATATCCCCTGAGTCGTGAGCGCTTTAAACCAGGCGCTGCTTTCTTGTTTTTTATTGAGACGCGGGCCCTGCACCAGCAACAGGATATCCGGATGTAAAGCATCAATCACTGTTTGCAGTGATTTGGCCTGAGTCGCCGTGATACCGCTGTCCGGCATGGTCAGTTCGATGATCTGGCGTGAAGAGAACAAACTCAGCGCCTGGCAATTATCCAGTACTTCATTCCAGTCCAGCTGATTATCTATGCTGTGGCTGTGTCGCTCGAGAAAACCGGCGTCTTTGGCCTGTTGCCGCACCCGGTCAGCCGTTTCCTGTAACAGCAAAGGTTCGTTGCCAGCAAGCAGATAAGCGGAGGCTAACCCCTGTTTTAATCGCTCAGCCAGCTGTTCCGGGTAGATCCTCATTGCGCCGCGCTGTCCATGGTGTCGAACATCCGATCTGCGGCCTGTTTATCGGCATCGGTTTCTGTCTCAATTGTTGTGACACTGCCATTGGCGTCGCTGGCAGAACGCTCTGCATTGTCAGAGTCTGACTGGTTCAGGTCGGCGGTCAGACGGGCAAGCTGACGCATAATCTGGCGCGAGGCCTGCTGGCGCATTTCATCGAGCAACATATCGCGTTCCACCGACTTTGCCAGTGCGGTTAACGGGTTATCCAGAAAGCTGCGGTTAACTTTAGTGGTAAAGCGCTTGGCCCCTTTTTCAGGCACCACCACCTGATAGTTGACGGTATAGGTCAGTTCGTACTCGGCGGCACGGCTGTTCTGGTATAAGGATAAGGTACGCTCCCCCTGAGATTCACTGATCAGATGCAGATTGGGCACCTGAGACGATGGCGGAACGGCTTCAATACCGTGCAGTTTGAACTGGGATTTCACCATACGGGTCAGCGGGCCGTATTTATCAAAGCTGGTCAGAGACAGGCGGGCAATATCGTCGGGCAGCATGTAGTTACCACGTAAATGGAAGCCGCATGATGCAGTGGCCAGCGCCAGTACGACGACAAAGACCAGACGGAAACGGGACAGTAGGGATGACGCTGCGCTCACCGTGTCTACTCCTTAGTAACAAATTCGAGAGTGAAAGAGAAAACGCCTTCCCACTGGGAAGGCGTTGTTGGTATGCCTGTTAGTTGGCAACAATGTTCAGCAGCTTGCCCGGCACGTAAATCACCTTGCGAATAGTTTTATCGTCGGTGAATTTGGTGACGTTCTCGTCTGACAGTGCCAGCGCTTCTACCTGATCTTTACCAGCATCTGCCGCGACAGTCAGTTTGGCGCGCAGTTTACCGTTAACCTGAACTATGATGAGCTTCTCATCTTCCACCATAGCGTTGTCATCGGCAACCGGCCAGTCAGCATGATCCACCTTAGACTCACCCAGTGCATGCCACAGTTCAAAACAGATATGCGGGGTGATTGGGTACAGCATACGGACAACCGCTTTCAGGGCTTCGTCCAGCAGGGCACGATCCTGGGCGCTGTCTTGTGGTGCTTTACCCAGCTTGTTCATCAGCTCCATGATAGCCGCAATAGCTGTGTTGAACGTCTGACGACGGCCAATATCATCGCTGACTTTGGCGATGGTTTTGTGAACATCACGGCGCAGCGCTTTCTGATCGGCGTTCAGTGCTGAAGCATCCAGTGCTTCGACCGCACCTTTTGCCGAATGTTCAAAGACCAGTTTCCAGACTCGTTTCAGGAAGCGGTTGGCACCTTCCACGCCAGATTCCTGCCACTCCAGCGTCATATCAGCCGGCGAGGCGAACATCATGAACAGGCGAACGGTATCCGCGCCGTACTTGTCGACCATTTCCTGCGGGTCGATGCCGTTGTTCTTCGACTTCGACATCTTGGTCATGCCAGAGTGCACCAGTTCGTTACCTTGCTCGTCAGTGGCTTTGGTAATGCGGCCTTTTTCGTCACGCTCCAGAGTCACCTCTGTTGGCGATACCCAGACTTTGGCGCCTTTTTCGCTGGTGTAGTAGAAGGCATCTGCCAGTACCATACCCTGACACAAAAGCTGTTTGAACGGCTCGTCGCTCGTCACCATACCGCTGTCGCGCAGCAGTTTGTGGAAGAAACGTGAGTACAGCAGGTGCATACAGGCATGTTCAATACCGCCGATGTACTGGTCAACCGGCAGCCAGTAGTTGGCGGCATCAGAATTCAGCATTTCGTCCGCCTGAGGTGAGCAGTAACGCGCGTAATACCAGGACGATTCCATAAAGGTGTCGAAGGTATCGGTTTCGCGCAGCGCCGGTTCACCGTTAAAGGTGGTTTCTGCCCAGCTCTTGTCTGCTTTGATCGGGCTGGTCACGCCGTCCATCACCACATCTTCCGGCAGGATCACCGGTAGCTGATCGGCAGGGACAGGATGGACTTCGCCGTCCGGGGTGGTAACCATAGGAATCGGTGCACCCCAGTAACGCTGGCGGGAAACCCCCCAGTCACGCAGGCGGAAGTTGACGGTTTTCTTGCCTTTACCTTCGGTTTCCAGCTTGGCGGCAATCGCATCGAACGCCGCCTGGAAATCCAGACCGTTGAATTCACCAGAGTCGAACAGCACGCCTTTTTCGGTGTAAGCTGCTTCACTGATATCCAGTTCGCTGCCGTCGGCCGGCTTGATAACAGGAACAATATCCAGCCCGTACTTGGTGGCGAATTCAAAGTCACGCTGATCATGGGCAGGGACGGCCATCACAGCGCCTGTTCCGTAGTCCATCAGCACAAAGTTAGCGACATAGACAGGCACACGGCGGCCATTGAGAGGGTGAACGGCATACAGGCCAGTGGCCATGCCTTTCTTCTCCATGGTAGCCAGTTCGGCCTCTGCCACTTTGGTGTTCTTACATTCTTCAATGAAGGCAGCCAGTGCAGGATTGTTCTTGGCGGCCAGATCAGCCAGAGGATGACCGGCGGCAATGCCGACGTAAGTCACCCCCATCAGGGTGTCTGGACGTGTGGTATAGACTTCCAGTGGTGTGTCCTGGCCTTCAACGGCGAAGGACAGCTCAACACCTTCAGAGCGGCCAATCCAGTTGCGCTGCATGGTTTTGACCATCTCAGGCCAGCCTTCCAGGTTGTCCAGATCGTCCAGCAGCTCCTGGGCGTAAGCCGTGATCTTAATAAACCACTGCGGAATTTCTTTTTGCTCTACTGGTGTATCACAACGCCAGCAGCAGCCGTCTTCAACCTGCTCGTTGGCCAGCACTGTCTGGTCATTCGGGCACCAGTTTACGGAAGAGGTTTTCTTGTAGACCAGGCCTTTGCTATACAGCTTGGTAAAGAATTCCTGCTCCCAGCGGTAGTATTCCGGGGTGCAGGTAGCAAACTCACGGTTCCAGTCGTAACCAAAGCCCAGTAATTTCAGCTGGTTCTTCATGTAGTCGATGTTTTCGTAAGTCCACGGCGCAGGGGCGGTGTTGTTCTTCACCGCTGCATTTTCTGCTGGCAGACCGAATGCGTCCCAGCCGATTGGCTGCATTACATTCTTGCCCTGCAGGCGCTGATAACGGGAAATCACATCACCGATGGTGTAGTTACGCACGTGGCCCATGTGCAGACGTCCACTTGGGTACGGGAACATGGAGAGACAGTAGAATTTTTCTTTATTAGGGTCTTCACTTACAACAAAGGTTTGGTTGTTGTCCCAATGTGCTTGAACTTTAGGTTCAATGTCCTGTGGACGGTATTGTTCTTGCATCGATGACTTCCGGAATCGTTGTGAGTTAATACAAACACAGTCAAAATAATCGACATAGAATAACTAAAGGTAAAGGTAGCAACAATAGCTGAGGCCGAATAGGCCGGTTATTATCATTATTCAGCCACGGATTGCCCGTGCCGGACTGGTTACTGACCCGGCGCTATGTGTCAGGGTGCCTATGTCCGGCGGATTAAGCCTAGGAGAAACTTACATGGCTAAAGAAAAAGATGCGTATGAATCCATGTTGGAAGAGATCACGGAAGCCCTCAAGCATAGCCCTGATGAACTGAAACATTGGATTGATACCAGTGAAAAGTATCGCACCGCGGCCAGTGACATGACCAAAGATGAACTGGCGCTGATACGTGCGTATTTCAAACGGGATCTGAAAGAATTCGGGCAAAACGTGCAGGAAAGCCCGACCCCTTTCTCTGAAAGTCCGTTTTACAAACTGGTGACCGAGACGATTTGGGAAGGGTTGGCTGAGGTGACAGATAAGACACAGCTGGAATGGTTAGAGGTTATGGACGATATCAAGCATCAGGGCATCTATAAAGCCGGTGAAGTGGTTGGCCTGGGTAATCTGGTCTGCGAGCAGTGCGGACATCATGAACAGTACACGCACGTGCGGACGATTGAGCCCTGTACTAAGTGTGGACACACCCAATTCACCCGTCAGCCTCTGGCGCCGTAAAGCAGCTGCCGCTGACAAGCGACAGGGAGCCTGTTGCTCCCTGTCTGGTTGGATCTGTGTTTGATTTAATGGACGCATTCTTGCGGGGTAGTGTCTCTGAAATCGCCCCGGCGGCGTTTAAGCAGTAGCCAGGAAACAGCAACGGACCAGAGTAAATACAAGTACAATGGCCAGCTGCCCAGTGTCGTGTAGGGCGTCAGACCCTTGGTCGGGGTTACAGTGGCACGCAGTACGCCGGTTTCGAACTGTGGCAGCTCTGCAATGATCTGACCCTGGTGATCGACAACGGCTGTCACGCCCGTGTTAGTGGCACGCAGTAAGGGTTTACCTGTTTCCAGAGCCCGCATCTGGGCGATTTCCATGTGCTGGTGCGGGCCAATGGAGCGGCCGAACCAGGCATCATTGGACAAGGTCAGCAGCATGTCGGTGCCCATGCCCACATTCTGGCGAACCTGCTCGCTGAAGGCGATTTCATAACACAGGGCCGGAGCCAGGGCATAACCCTTGGCTTCCAGATTGGTCTGGACAAAACTGCCGCGGCTGAATGATGACATCGGCAGGTTGAAAAACGGGGCAATCGGACGCAGTAAGTCGCCGAAAGGCACAAATTCACCAAACGGCAGCAAATGGTGCTTGCTGTACCGGCTGGCAGTATCGTAGTGGTATTGACCGTCACGGTTGATACCCAGCGTCAGTATATTGTTGAAAAACTCACCCTGTTCGGTTTTATCTAGCACACCTGTAATTACCGCACTTTGATTTAAACGGGCGGCTTCATCGAGATGACTGAGGAAGGTCTCTACCTGTTTTTCCAGCGCGGGAATTGCTGCTTCCGGCCAGATGATAATATCAGCATCCCAGTTTTCACGGGTGAGATCTAAGTATTTCATCAGGGTTGGCCAGCGTTGCTCAGGTTGCCATTTCAGTGCCTGCGGGACATTGCCTTGCACCAGCGCGACCTTGACCGGTTTATACGGTTCAGTCTGAACCCATTCAATGCCTTTCGCCTGATACGCCAGCAGCAAGACAAGAACCGGCACGGTCAGGGGGCGCCAGTTACGGTAATAGCCGGCGGCAACCAGCGCACCACAACTCAGCACCAGTGCGAGCGTCAGACCTTCAACCCCCAGGATCGGCGCGAAACTGGCCAGCGGGCCGTGAATTTGCCCGTAACCCATCCACAACCAGGGAAAACCGGTAAACAACCAGCCTCTGACCCAGTCCAGCAGCAGCCAGAACACCGGGCCCAGCAACATCAGCTGGTGGAAAGGCCGACCCAGCCCGAACCGGGCAAACAAGGCGCCAAATAAGGCAGGGTAGAGCGCCAGATAACCAACCAGCAGCGCCATAAGGAACAGACCCGCAATGACGGGCATGCCGCCAAAGTCGGCAATGCTGACATGTACCCACCAAACGCCACTGCCGAATAATCCTAACCCCCATGATAAACCTGTCCAGAAGGCGGTTTTAGGGCGTTGATTCTGCAGCAGGGTAAAGAAAATAATCAGGGAGAGCGGGGCGAGATACCAGAGCTTATAAGGGGCGAAAGACAGGGTTGCCAGTGCGCCGGAAGGGACGGCCAGTAGCAGCCGTCCTGTCAGGTTTAGATTGTCGATTCGTCTCATCAGGGCGTCATCGTTGGTTGGTGTGCCTCCTGCGGCACTGTCACTTGTAATTGTATGACCCGGCGGCTGTCTGCGGCGGTGACTTTGAACGCATAGCCTTCCAGTTCGACCACTTCACCACGGGCTGGCAGGTGACCAAAGCTGGTCATGACCAATCCGCCTATGGTGTCGATATCGTTAGCACTGAAGTTGGTCTGGAACAGTTTATTGAAGTCATCGATAGTGGTTAATGCCTTCACATTCCAGGTGTGCTTACTTAACTGACGGATGTCCTGTTCTTCTTCATCGTCGAATTCATCTTCGATTTCACCAACGATTTGCTCCAGAATATCCTCGATAGTGATCAAGCCGGATACGCCACCAAACTCATCGACCACTATGGCCATGTGGTAGCGTTCTTCCCGAAATTCTTTCAGCAGGCGATCTACCCGCTTGCTCTCCGGCACAACAACTGCCGGGCGCAGAATGGCGCTGAGGTCAAATGGCTCGCTGTCCGGGCGCAGGTAGCGCAGCAGATCTTTAGCCAGAAGAATACCTTCAACGTGGTCTTTATCATCACTGATGACCGGGTAGCGAGAGTGCTGGGCATCAACAATGATATCAATGAGGTCTTCAACCTTCTGTGAACGCTCTATGGTGGTCATTTGGGAGCGGGGAATCATGATATCCCGAACCCGCATCTCAGAAATCTGGATCACACCTTCGAGCATGTCGCGTGTGTGGTGATCAATCAGATCATTTTCTTCGGAATCACGGATCACATCGACCAGTTCTTCCTTATTCTGAGGTTCGCCCTGAAAGAGCTGGCCAATACGTTCAAAGAAGGTCTTTCGACTCGGACCGTCAGAATTTTGGGGGTTATCTTCGTTCATTGCTTTCTATTCAAATATGTGGACAGAGCCACGGAAGGTCGGCGTCGCCACAGGCGCAGCCGACAGTATCTTAGCCAAAGACAGCCAGAAGCTGATGTTAGTATTGGTCAGCTTCGTAAGGATTGGCAAACCCTAAACCTTGCATTATCTCGGTTTCCAGGGCTTCCATTTCTTCGGCTTCTTCGTCATCAATATGGTCATAACCTAGCAGATGAAGTGAGCCGTGTACAACCATATGTGCCCAGTGGGCAAACAAGGGTTTACTCTGCTCCAGCGCCTCACTTTCAACCACCTGACGACAGATAATCAGATCGCCCAACAGCTCCAGTTCTACACCCGGAGGCGCTTCAAACGGGAAAGACAGCACATTGGTGGGCTTGTCTTTCCCCCGGTATTCACTGTTGAGTGCCTGGCTTTCGGCTTCATCAACCAGGCGCACAGTCACTTCGGCTTCGGTTTGAAACGGAGTCACCGCCGCTTCCAGCCAGCGCTGAAAGTCAGCCTCAGTCGGCATGCCACTCTCATCAGCGGTGGCAAGCTGTAAATCCAGATAAATATCCATCTGTATGATTATTCCGTTTCAGGACTGGCCTGACGCGCTTCCTGCTGGTCGCGACGGCGTTGTTCAGCCAGTTTTCGTTGTTTCTGATCTTCGCTCTCCCAGGCTTCATACGCCTGGACGATACGAGCTACAACAGGGTGACGTACTACGTCAGTTGCCTGGAAGAAGTTAAAGCTGATTTCATCCACATCGGCCAGCACTTCAATGGCATGGCGCAGCCCGGATCGCGCCCCGCGCGGCAAGTCGATCTGGGTCACGTCACCTGTGATCACGGCACGCGAGTTAAAGCCGATACGGGTCAGAAACATTTTCATCTGCTCTACTGTCGTATTCTGGCTTTCATCGAGAATAATGAAGGCATCGTTCAGTGTCCGGCCGCGCATGTACGCCAGCGGTGCCACTTCAATGACATTACGCTCAATGAGCTTTTCTACCCGCTCAAAACCCAGCATTTCGAACAAGGCATCGTAAAGCGGGCGCAGATACGGATCGACCTTCTGGCTCAGATCCCCCGGCAGGAAGCCCAGTTTTTCACCGGCTTCTACGGCAGGGCGGGTCAGCAGAATACGGCGGATTTCCTGGCGCTCCAGCGCATCAACCGCAGCGGCAACAGCCAGATAAGTTTTCCCCGTACCGGCAGGACCAATACCGAAGGTGATATCGTGACCAACCATATTGGCAATGTACTGCGCCTGGTTTGGTGTCCGCGGCTTGATGACGCCTTTCTTGGTCTTGATATGAATTTCTTTGCCGTAAGGGATACTTGAGCTCACATCTTGTTCCAGCACACCCGATTCTTTAATGGCGAGATGAATCTGCTCAGGCTCAATATCCGGGATCATGTTGCGCACCGGAGCGGTGTCAACATACAGATTCTTAAGGATATTGGCTGTGGCTTCGGCTGTGTGCGGCTGACCGACTATGCTGAAATTGTGGCTGCGGTGGTTAATTTCAACGCCCAGACGGCGTTCCAGCTGCTTGATATTGTCGTCGAAAGGACCGCAAAGGCTGGCCAGGCGGTGGTTATCGGCGGGTTCGAGATTCAGTTCAACAGTAATAATTTTGCTCAAGATTTGCCTCTCTGTGGGCCACCCACTGTGACGGGTGGCCGGAATAGTTGGGCACAGGCAGAAATTTCTGTCCTCTTATTAAGGAGTATAAACGCCTACACCTATTTCATCTTCTTTACGGGTTTTCTCTATGACCTCGCTGGGAGACATAGCGATCCGCAGATTCATGTCTGCTTCAGTACGGACAAGTTCACCACGCAGGGAATTATTGAATACATCCGTGATTCTGACATCAACAAATTGGCCGATCAAATCCACTGAACCTTCAAAGTTCACCACACGGTTGTTCTCGGTACGGCCGCGCAGCTCCATGATGTTCTTTTTCGATGGCCCTTCCACCAGAATGCGCTGTTCAGTGTCCAGCATCTGGCGGGAGTAGCGCATTGCCTGCGCATTGATCTGCTGCTGCAGTTCATACAAACGCGCTTTCTTCACGTCTTCAGACAAATCACAAGGGTAATCGGCCGCTGGTGTCCCCGGGCGAGCTGAATAAATGAAGCTGAAACTCATGTCAAAGTCGACATCGCGGATCAGTTTCATGGTGTCCTGGAAGTCCTGATCGGACTCACCCGGGAAAGCGACGATAAAGTCGGAGCTGATGGTGATGTCCGGGCGAGCTTTACGCAGCTTGCGGATCTTGGATTTATACTCGATGGCAGTATGAGGCCGCTTCATCATCGCCAGAATACGGTCGGAACCGCTCTGAACCGGCAGGTGCAGGAAGCTGACCACTTCCGGCGTGTCTTCATAAACGGCAATAATGTCGTCGGTGAACTCAATCGGGTGGCTGGTGGTATAGCGAATGCGATCGATACCGTCAATTGCTGCCACCAGGCGCAATAACTCAGCAAATGAAGCGATCTCGCCATCGTGTGTCTCACCGCGGAAGGCATTCACATTCTGGCCCAGCAGGTTTACTTCACGCACGCCTTGCTCTGCCAGCTGAGCGATTTCAAACAGCACGTCATCCAGCGGGCGGCTGACTTCTTCACCACGGGTGTATGGCACCACACAGAAAGTACAGTATTTGGAGCAACCTTCCATGATAGACACGAACGCGGTAGGGCCTTCGGCCCGTGGTTCAGGCAGGCGGTCGAATTTCTCGATTTCCGGGAAAGAAATATCCATGACCGGCGCATCGGAAGACTGTGATGTGCTGATCATTTCAGGCAGACGGTGCAGCGTTTGCGGACCAAAGATCACATCGACATAGGGAGCACGATCCCGGATGGAATCCCCTTCCTGAGTAGCGACACAGCCGCCAACGCCAATCACCAGGCCTGGCTTTTTGTCTTTCAGCGTTTTCCAGCGGCCCAGCTGGTGGAAGACTTTTTCCTGTGCCTTTTCGCGAATAGAGCAGGTGTTAAGTAGCAGTACATCGGCTTCTGCTGGTTCTTCTGTTAATTCATAACCGCCATTGGCGTTGAGAAGATCGGCCATCTTGGATGAATCGTATTCATTCATCTGACAACCCCAGGTTTTGATAAGCAGTTTCTTCGCCATGTCTAACTCTTCACTCGTAGTGTTAATTCAGTGCATTTACGTTGCGTTTGCAGCGTCAGAGATCGCCTCTGGGGCCGCCTTAAATAGCAAGCCGCGTATTGTACTGCTTTCGACACGGCGTGACCAGATCATCCATGCTGATTATAAAATCAGCAGCAGGCGCATCTCTGGCCGGTGGCTATTGGCACAGATCAAGCTTCAGTGCCAAAGATGACAGAAAAGCGAGCGCAGAAAGTGTTGAGTGTAGTAAACCCGCGTAAAGCCGTTAGAATGTCGGCAGAGTAATGAGATGAGATACCTGCATGGAACAGTTTGATATTGTGATTGCTGGCGGCGGCATGGTGGGTGCGGCGGCAGCATTGGGAATGGCCCGGCAGGGACGCAGAGTGGCGGTGATTGAAGGTCAGCCTCCGGTGGCTTTTGACTCCGCACAGGAGATGGATCTGCGTGTGTCAGCCATTTCTGCCCAGTCGGTCACCCTGCTGAACCGTCTGGGGGCATGGCCACATATCCAGGCCATGAGGATGTGTCCTTTCCGGCGTTTGGAAACTTGGGAGCACCCGGAATGCCGCACCCGTTTTCATGCCGCTGACCTTGGGTTAGCTGAGCTGGGCTTTATGGTGGAGAACCGTTTGATTCAGCTGGGTCTGTGGCAGGCGTTTGACGCATATTCCAATCTTTCACTGATTTGTCCTGCCCGTTTAGCGCATTTTCAGCGTGCTGATGAAGGGTACCAGGTCACATTGGATAACGGTCAGGTGCTGCAAACCCGCTGGTTGGTTGGGGCCGATGGTGCCAATTCCCGCGTTCGTCAGCAGGCCAATATCGGCATTACAGCCTGGGATTATCGTCAGCATTGCATGCTGATCAATGTTGAAACCGCTTTGCCCCAGCAGGATATTACCTGGCAGCAGTTTACGCCGCGTGGCCCTCGCTCTTTTCTGCCGATGCCGGGTCACAACGGATCGCTAGTCTGGTATGACAGCCCTCAGCGGATCAAACAGTTATCAGCCATGTCGGCGGAGCAACTGGAAAAAGCGGTGCGGAGTGAATTTCCTGTTGAACTCGGTGCGGTTCGTGTGCGGAACAAAGGCAGTTTCCCGCTGACACGACGCCACGCCCAGTCTTACTATAAAGACGGGATTGTTTTGCTGGGAGATGCCGCGCATACCATTAACCCGCTGGCGGGGCAGGGAGTGAATCTCGGTTTTAAAGACGTTGATGTGCTGCTTGAAGAAATGGCGCACGGTGGAGAACACTGGTTCGGAGAGCCGGTTCTTCAGCGCTACCAGAGGCGGCGAAGACCCGATAACCTGATGATGCAGACCGGGATGGATGTGTTTTACTGTGTCTTTAGCAATGATCTTAAACCCGTTGCCTTGCTGCGAAACCTTGGCCTTAAACTGGCCGAGCATACCGGACCGCTGAAACACCAAGTGCTGAAGTATGCGCTAGGGTTGTAAGCTTTTTGTTTTTATTCGATTTTATAAGCCACCAATAGCGTGGCTTTTTTACTGCGTGTGTCCCGTCCTAAATAAGGTTGACACTTTTCCAACCCATTTCAGGACGGTCAGTGTGAAAAGAGATGTGAACAAAGAGAGGTGTTAGGGCGGGCCGTATTTTTCAGGTATAAAAAAAACCAGCAAAAAGCTGGTTTCTTAACAGATATTACAGCGAGTAATACCCAAGTGTTTTACAACTTCTGCCTGAACAGTAAGTTGGTGCGGAGGGAGAGACTTGAACTCTCACGTCCTTGCGGACACTAGCACCTGAAGCTAGCGCGTCTACCAATTCCGCCACCACCGCAACATGGTGAAAGAGACTCAGTCTCTCACTTTTTTTGACACCTTAGGTCAGCATCAATATGGCAGGGCTACCTGGATTCGAACCAGGGAATGGCGGCATCAAAAGCCGCTGCCTTACCGCTTGGCGATAGCCCTAAAGTCTCAGATTAATATCAAAAGTCAATTGGTGCGGAGGGAGAGACTTGAACTCTCACGCCCTTGCGGGCACTAGCACCTGAAGCTAGCGCGTCTACCAATTCCGCCACCACCGCGTGTATTGACTCTTTTCCATTTTCAACCATGGTAGGGGATGAAAATGGTGGCTACGACGGGATTCGAACCTGTGACCCCATCATTATGAGTGATGTGCTCTAACCAACTGAGCTACGTAGCCATTTTCAAAACGCTAATGTTATAGCGTATTGTTAATGGCAGGGCTACCTGGATTCGAACCAGGGAATGGCGGCATCAAAAGCCGCTGCCTTACCGCTTGGCGATAGCCCTGCTGGTGATCCTTTCAGATCGAAGTTGTGTAGCTTTTCACTCACAACTAAAAAGTTGGTGCGGAGGGAGAGACTTGAACTCTCACGTCCTTGCGGACACTAGCACCTGAAGCTAGCGCGTCTACCAATTCCGCCACCACCGCACGTGGTATTTCGTTTGCAATATAACTCTGTATCACAGCACCGGCTGACACCCATACTGTAAAATATGGCAGGGCTACCTGGATTCGAACCAGGGAATGGCGGCATCAAAAGCCGCTGCCTTACCGCTTGGCGATAGCCCTAAAATGGTGCGGAAGGAGAGACTTGAACTCTCACACCTTGCGGCGCCAGAACCTAAATCTGGTGCGTCTACCAATTTCGCCACTTCCGCAAATTGTTTGATGTGTAAACATCTGAAAAGTCACTGGTGCGGAGGGAGAGACTTGAACTCTCACGTCCTTGCGGACACTAGCACCTGAAGCTAGCGCGTCTACCAATTCCGCCACCACCGCATGTGTGACTTTTCTTTCAGGGTGAAACTCACCCGGCTCCCTTGTTACAGGGGAGATTCCGACACATTTATCGAAACCTGAAACATGGCAGGGCTACCTGGATTCGAACCAGGGGATGGCGGCATCAAAAGCCGCTGCCTTACCGCTTGGCGATAGCCCTAAATGGTGCGGAAGGAGAGACTTGAACTCTCACACCTTGCGGCGCCAGAACCTAAATCTGGTGCGTCTACCAATTTCGCCACTTCCGCAAATTGTCTGCCTGTCAAGGCAAGGATGTCATTGGTGCGGAGGGAGAGACTTGAACTCTCACGTCCTTGCGGACACTAGCACCTGAAGCTAGCGCGTCTACCAATTCCGCCACCACCGCGTGGAATGACATCTTTTCTCACATTGTTGTGAGATTGGTGGCTACGACGGGATTTGAACCTGTGACCCCATCATTATGAGTGATGTGCTCTAACCAACTGAGCTACGTAGCCACTTTGTGTTAAACGCCGGCGTTGCCTACGTCAAGTAAT
Source organism: Photobacterium sp. WH77 (assembly GCF_022014395.1). Taxonomy (NCBI): domain Bacteria; kingdom Pseudomonadati; phylum Pseudomonadota; class Gammaproteobacteria; order Vibrionales; family Vibrionaceae; genus Photobacterium; species Photobacterium sp. WH77. Next base: position 48,734 of record NZ_JAKLTE010000006.1, read on the forward strand.
GTGGCAGGGCTACCTGGATTCGAACCAGGGGATGGCGGCATCAAAAGCCGCTGCCTTACCGCTTGGCGATAGCCCTGCAGAATGTCACAAAGAATTGTGCAATTCAAGCAAGAAATGGTTACTTGTCCACTTCTTAACTGTTCACCTCAGAGATTGGTGCGGAGGGAGAGACTTGAACTCTCACGCCCTTGCGGGCACTAGCACCTGAAGCTAGCGCGTCTACCAATTCCGCCACCACCGCAATACGCTGGGTGAACCATTCATCGTCGAATGATGAATTTATGGTGGCTACGACGGGATTTGAACCTGTGACCCCATCATTATGAGTGATGTGCTCTAACCAACTGAGCTACGTAGCCATTCAATTTTTATAACGCCGACAAACATGTCCACGCTGAGTAAGATGGCAGGGCTACCTGGATTCGAACCAGGGGATGGCGGCATCAAAAGCCGCTGCCTTACCGCTTGGCGATAGCCCTAAAATGGTGCGGAAGGAGAGACTTGAACTCTCACACCTTGCGGCGCCAGAACCTAAATCTGGTGCGTCTACCAATTTCGCCACTTCCGCATCTTACTGTTTTTTATCACCATTTCAAGTGGTGATATGGTGGCTACGACGGGATTCGAACCTGTGACCCCATCATTATGAGTGATGTGCTCTAACCAACTGAGCTACGTAGCCAACGTGTCCGAAACAGCCAGCGCAGGCGCTGTCCAATACAGGGTTGCTGTCTCGGGAACGGGGCGCATTATGCGTATACCAGCTTTGAGCGTCAATAGTTTTTTTAATTATCCCCGTAAAATCTGCCTGTTCGATGGTTATTTGGACGAAATGGCCGAATGCCATGCTAGATGTGTGATTTCAAGGGTAAAAAAGAAGTAAGCGGGACAGTGAAAATAAAAAAGCCGGCAGAAGCCGGCCCTTTATCAGATGTTTTGCAGAGGTTTTGACTTCAAGTTATACATTGAAGCGGAAGTGGACGACGTCGCCATCTTTAACGATGTAATCTTTACCTTCCAGACGCCACTTACCGGCTTCTTTCGCGCCGTTTTCACCGTTAAACTCGATGAAGTGCTCATAACCGACCACTTCGGCACGGATAAAGCCTTTTTCAAAGTCGGTGTGGATCTTACCGGCAGCCTGAGGTGCGGTTGCACCAATAGGGATAGTCCAGGCGCGAACTTCTTTGACACCTGCCGTGAAGTAAGTCTGCAGATTCAGCAGTTCGTAGCCCGATCGGATAACACGGTTCAGGCCCGGCTCTTCAATGCCCAGATCTGCCAGAAACTCTTCACGATCCGCATCATCCAGTTCAGCAATTTCAGACTCGATAGCCGCACAGACTGGCACAACAACGGCGTTTTCTTTGCTGGCGTGCTCAGTCACCATATCCAGGAACGGATTGCCTTCAAAACCGTCTTCGCTGACGTTCGCGATATACATGGTCGGTTTCAGAGTCAGGAAGTTCAGGTAATCAATCGCGGCTTTTTCTTCTTTGGCCAGCTCGACTGAACGTGCCATGCCGCCTTCAGTCAGTGTTGGCAGCATTTTTTCCAGCACTGTGATTTCGAATTTCGCTTCTTTATCACCGCCTTTGGCGCGTTTGGCCTGGCGCTGAATGGCACGCTCACAGGTGTCCAGATCTGCCAGAGCCAGTTCCAAATTGATGATTTCGATGTCTGCTAATGGGTTGATCTTGCCCGCAACGTGCACGATATTGTCGTTTTCGAAGCAGCGAACAACGTGGCCAATCGCATCGGTTTCACGGATGTTGGCCAGGAATTTGTTACCCAGACCTTCACCTTTGGATGCACCGGCAACCAGACCGGCGATATCCACGAATTCCATAGTGGTAGGCAGGATACGTTCCGGGTTGACGATGGCAGCCAGCTTATCCAGACGCAGATCCGGTACAGGAACCACACCCGTGTTCGGCTCAATAGTACAGAACGGGAAGTTAGCGGCTTCGATACCCGCTTTTGTCAACGCATTGAAAAGTGTGGATTTACCTACGTTCGGCAGGCCCACGATACCACATTTAAAACCCATGGCTTGAAACCCTTTAGTGATGTTTCCGGCATCCGGCATAGTGCGGGATGATGAAAAAGTCTGTATTAACTTATTCGGCTTTGAATGAATGTAGCCGGTTTTGCGCCTTGGTCAGGCCGTCTTTCAGCCAGATATCAAGACAGCGAACGGATTCGTCTACTGCAGCGTCAATCTGAGATTGTTCGCTGGCGGGGGCTTTACCCAATACGAAGCCAGTCACTTTATTTTTGTCGCCGGGATGACCAATGCCCACCCGAAGACGGTAAAAGCTTTTGTTGTTACTCAGTTTGCTGATGATATCCCTTAACCCGTTATGGCCACCGTGACCGCCGCCTTGTTTGAACTTGGCGACGCCTGGGGGCAGATCCAGCTCATCATGGGCGACCAGAATTTCTTCCGGGGTGATCTGAAAAAAATTCGCCAGTGCCGAAACGGATTTACCAGACAGGTTCATAAAGGTGGTGGGGATCAGTAAACGCAGATCATCACCATTCAGCTGGATCCTGCCGGTTAAACCAAAATATTTGGGATCGTTTTTGAGGCTGATGTTGTGGATCCGTGCCAACTCTTCCACGACCCAGGCCCCCGCATTGTGGCGTGTTTTGGCATATTCCGGACCTGGATTTGCCAGGCCAACCAGTAAACGGATTTTTTGACTCACGCTGGTCTCTCTATGTCATCGGGATCAAATCGCGCGCTATGTTAACACTGCTGCAGAGATAAATAAAAACAAACACGCCCCGCACAGGGCGGGGCGTGTTGACTGTCATCGCGTTTACTGAGCTATCAGTGCTCGAACATCGCAGAGATAGACTCTTCATTGCTGATGCGGCGAATGGCTTCAGCCAGCATGCCTGACAGAGTAAGAACAGAGACTTTGCCTGTATCCAGCATTGCCTGAGACAGTGGGATAGAGTCAGTGACGATCACTTCATCAATCACAGAGTTTTTGATATTTTCCGGCGCGTTGCCTGAGAATACCGGGTGCGTTGCGTAAGCGAATACACGTTTAGCACCACGCTCTTTCAGTGCTTCGGCAGCTTTACACAGGGTGCCGCCGGTATCGATCATGTCATCAACAATGATGCAGTCACGGCCTTCAACATCGCCAATCAGGTGCATAACCTGTGACACATTGGCGCGTGGGCGACGCTTGTCGATGATAGCAATATCTGTGTCATCCATCAGTTTGGCCGTTGCACGGGCACGGACTACACCACCGATGTCTGGAGAAACGACGACTGGATCTTGCAGCTCTTTTGCCAGCATGTCTTCCAGCAGAACGGGCGAACCAAAGATGTTGTCTACCGGCACATCAAAGAAGCCCTGGATTTGCTCGGCATGCAGATCGACAGTCAGCACACGGTCAACACCCACATTGGACAGGAAATCAGCAACAACTTTCGCTGTAATAGGCACACGAGCAGAACGGACGCGACGGTCTTGGCGGGCATAGCCAAAGTAAGGGATAACCGCTGTGATACGACCAGCAGAAGCGCGGCGCAGTGCGTCGATCATAACGACCAGTTCGATCAGGTTATCGTTGGTTGGGGCGCAAGTCGATTGAATGATAAAGACGTCGCTGCCGCGAACGTTTTCATTAATCTGAACACAGACTTCACCATCGGAGAAACGGTTCACTGTCGCGTCTCCAAGTGAAATGTAAAGACGGTCAGCGATGCGTTGGGCTAGCTCTGGTGTAGCGTTACCAGCAAACAGCTTCATATCAGGCACGGGGTAAACCTCAATTGCGTCCAAGTTGTATTTACTGACTTTCCGCAGTATGTCCGCTCAGGGCGGTCATCAAAGGTGAATGATTCACCCCTTTGGCGACAAAACCTTGGAGCCAGTCGGGTAATTTTTTCAGGGTTGCAGTAGCCGCTTGCTGAGAGCTAAATTCAGCAAAAACACAAGCGCCAGTGCCGGTCAATCTCGACGGCGCGTATTCTAACAGCCACGAAAGCGCCTTATCAACCTCAGGGTAAATTCTTCTGACTATTTTTTCGCAATCGTTTTCGTAATTGCCGGCTAATAACACAGATAAAGGCCGTATTGGTGTGTTTCGGGTTAAGTCCGTCGCAGTGAAGATATCTGCGGTTGCAATGGCAACATCAGGCTTGGCGACCAGATACCATTTCTCTTCTGGTTGAGCGGGTTGAAGCTTTTCGCCGATCCCTTCGGCAAAGGCACTAAAACCACGGACAAACACGGGCACATCTGCTCCCAGCGTCAAGCCAATCTCGGCCAGCTCGTCAGCGCTTAGTCCGGTTTGCCACAAATAGTTTAATGCGACCAAAGTTGTCGCCGCATTCGATGAACCGCCGCCCAGACCACCACCCATAGGTAAAATCTTTTGGATGTTGATATCTGCTCCGGCCTGCAGACCGGCTTTTTTGCGCAGGGCATCTGCGGCGCGGTAAATCAGATTTTGCGCTAATGGTACGCCTTCGATAGCCGGACTCAGGGTTATCTGATTGTCGGCTCGCGCCGTTATGGTCAAGGTATCACCGTAATCTAAAAACTGAAACAGGGTTTGCAGTTCATGATAACCGTCCGGACGTTGCCCTGTGATGTAGAGAAACAGATTAAGTTTAGCGGGTGCTGGCCAGCTTGTAGTGTGTGTGATCATTTTTTGAATGCGCGTCAATTATTTTTGGGTTTGCCAACGGTTGATTATCAGGGTAACTCGCTGTTTGCCTTGCGAAAGGACTAACCGGGAAGGCAAAGCAGGCGACGTTGTTTCATCATAGGCGTTATAGTCCAGTTGCCATCGCTGATTACCCACTTGTTTGACTAAGTAAGCCACGCGGTTTTCTGCATTTAACTGATAGGTATCTGCGCCTGTTGGCAGGCCGAGCAGCCAGTCTCGCATCTGGTTAACGGGTAAGGCAATATTGGTCAGAGATAAGACCAGCTGAGCCGCATCGCTGCCCTGATGGCGTTGGCCTTCATTATCAATCAGCACCGCACGTCCGGGTTGGGTGTCCAGTTTCAGCAATGTGGTGCCGAGAAAGTTAGTCAGCAGCAGATGATCGGCACCCGGATCGGTTTTCCAGTTCAGGTTAGCACTGAAACGTTGCGCCGGGCTGATGTAGCCCAGCTTGCCTGTTGCCTGATAGGCAGTGACTGCGGACAATGCTTGCCTGTGGCTGTTCCAGTCGGTGACTTTACCTGTGTGCGGCGTCGTGGTACAGCCTGCTACCCACAGAGCCAGCAAGGCCAGAAGTTGTGTTTTATGCTGCTGACATTTTCGCGCCAAGATAGGCGGTAACTGAAACGAGAACAGAAAAAGAGGCGCAAACGCCATTCGCATAACATGTCCTTATTCGACAGGTAAGTGAATAATGTGAAAGTAAAAGAATAATAGCATGACTTGTCTGTTGAAATCTCTTTCATGAACGAACGGCGGAATCAGTAAGGGGAAGCAAACTGATTCATGACATTTCCGGTATTTGTCTGTAAAGTCAGGATTTGTTTTGACGTCAGCGCGATAAAATGATGCGCTGGCAGACAGAATCGAGTCATATCCTTTTATTACGCAGGGTCATCAAGTAAAATGACCTGCTGGATCTTTATCATCGGGTAGTAGGTAACACCATCTCCATGACCTTGCTTGCATTAGGAATCAATCACAAAACAGCGTCTGTAGACCTGCGCGAGCGTGTTGCCTTTTCGCCGGAAAAACTGACCGAAGCCTTGCAGACTCTGGCTCAGCATCCGGAAGTCAACAGTGGTGTGATCGTCTCTACCTGCAACCGTACTGAGATCTATTGTGATGTCAGTCACAGCGGGCCAGGTGTGATGATTGATTGGTTCAGCCGCTTTCATAATCTGTCAGCGGAAGAGCTGATGTCCAGCCTCTATTTCCACGAAGAACAGGCCGCGGTGCGTCACTTGATGCGGGTGGCATGTGGTCTGGATTCACTGGTGTTAGGTGAGCCGCAGATTCTGGGACAGGTCAAGCAGTCCTATTCTGAATCCCGCGACCATGACACTATGGATGGCATGCTGGAGAAACTGTTCCAGAAAGCCTTTTCAGTGGCAAAGCGCGTCAGAACCGAAACGGATATCGGTGGCAATGCGGTGTCGGTTGCCTTTGCCGCCTGCACCCTGGCCAAACAGATTTTTGAGTCGATGAGCGAGGCAAGAGTGCTGCTTATCGGTGCCGGTGAGACCACAGAGCTGGTAGCCCGGCACATGGTTGAACACGGTTGCCGCAGTCTGATGATAGCCAACCGTACCCCGGAGCGTGCTCAGGTGCTGGCTGATGAATTTGGCGCTGAAGTTATTAGTTTGCCGGAGATTCCGGACCATATTCATAATGCAGATATCATTATCAGTGCAACGGCGAGTCCTCTGCCGATTGTGGGCAAAGGAATGGTTGAGAAAGCGTTGAAAAAGCGCCGTCATCAACCCATGTTGCTGGTCGATATTGCTGTACCCAGGGATATCGAAGCTGAGGTCGGCGAGCTTGATGACGCCTATTTATATTCAGTGGACGATTTGGAAAGTATTGTTGAACGCAATCGCGAGCAGCGAAAAGTGGCGGCGATCCAGGCAGAAGCGATAGTCAGTGAAGAAAGTGCCGCATTCATGCGCTGGTTACGCTCACTGGAAGCGGTAGACAGTATCCGCCAGTACCGTTGTTACGCCGATGACATTAAAAATGATTTACTGAGCCGCAGCCTGCAAGCGCTGGCTAACGGCGGTGCACCGGAAAAAGTGCTGGCAGAGCTCAGCAACCGTTTGACGAATAAGCTCATTCATGCGCCGACCAAGGCCATGCAGCAAGCCGCCCATGATGGCGAGCCTGAAAAACTGGCCCTTATTCGTGAAACGCTTGGTTTAGGTGCATTGAAAGACCAGTCGGCTGACTGACTCAGCGTTTTTCACATGCATTAATTTTTATGATCGCGCCTTGCCGAACCGGTTTAAGGCGGATCCTTGTTAGGATCTGATGTTGTACACATGATGAAACCGTCCATTTTAGCGAAATTAGAATCCCTGGTTGAACGCCACGAGGAAGTGCAGCATTTGCTGGGTGATGCCACTATCATTGCCAATCAGGATAAATTCCGGGCTTTGTCTCGTGAATATTCGCAGCTAGAGGAAGTGAGTCAGTGTTTTCGTGCTTACCAGCAGGTGCTGACTGATCTGGAAACCGCGGAAGAAATGGCCGGGGAAGAGGATCCTGAATTGCGCGAAATGGCGCAGGAAGAAATCAAGCAGGCGAAAGAGACTATCGAGCGTCTGGAAGACGAGTTGCAGGTTTTGCTGCTGCCCAAAGATCCCAATGACGAGCGCAACTGTTTCATCGAAATCCGCGCCGGTGCTGGCGGTGATGAAGCCGGTATTTTCGCCGGTGATTTGTTCCGTATGTACAGCAAATTTGCTGAAAGCCGCCGCTGGCGGGTGGAAGTGATGAGCTCGAATCAGGCTGAACACGGTGGCTATAAAGAAATGATCGCCAAGATCAGCGGGGAAGGAGCTTACGGTATTCTGAAATTTGAGTCAGGCGGACACCGTGTTCAACGTGTTCCCGCGACAGAATCCCAGGGCCGTGTTCATACTTCTGCCTGTACTGTGGCAATTTTACCTGAAATCCCGGAAGCGGAAATCCCGGAAATTAATGCCGGTGATTTGAAAATTGATACTTTCCGCGCCTCCGGTGCCGGTGGTCAGCACGTTAACACCACGGATTCTGCCATTCGTATTACCCACTTGCCAACCGGCATTGTGGTTGAGTGTCAGGATGAGCGCTCGCAGCATAAAAACAAAGCGAAAGCCATGTCTGTGCTGGCGGCCCGTATTATCAAGGCCGAGGAAGAGAAGCGTCATGCTGAAGAAGCCAGCACAAGACGTAACCTGCTGGGCTCTGGCGATCGCTCCGATCGCATTCGTACCTATAACTATCCGCAAGGCCGGGTATCTGATCATAGGATCAACCTGACCCTCTATCGCTTGAACGAAGTGATGGAAGGCGAGCTGGAAAGCCTGATTGATCCTGTTGTGCAGGAACACCAGGCGGATTTGCTTGCTGCCATGGCTGATCAGCACTGATGAATCCCGCCATCGACGTTGCACTTAAGCAAGCGGTAACGCAACTGATGAACGCCGGCTCTGACAGTCCGCAGCTTGATGCTGCGGTCTTGTTGTGTCATGTGCTGGATAAGCCCCGCAGCTACCTGCTGACCTGGCCTGAAAAAGTGCTGACTGACGAGCAGTCCGCTGCGTTTTCAGCGCTGCTGGCGCGTCGTGAATCGGGCGAACCGGTCGCCTATATCACAGGTGAACGTGAGTTCTGGTCACTGCCGCTGAAAGTGGCGCCCCATACTTTGATCCCGCGTCCGGATACGGAACGACTGGTGGAAGCGGCGCTGGAGAAAATGCCTGCAGCGGCGTCGGTACTTGATTTAGGTACGGGAACCGGGGCGATTGCTCTGTCTCTGGCCTCTGAGCGCCCGGATTGTCAGTTCACTGGCATCGACTTGCGCCCGGAAGCGGCGGCACTGGCGGAAGAAAATCGGCGTGCGTTGCAATTGCAGAATGTACGTATTTTATGCGGCAGTTGGTTTAATCCATTGCCGGAAAATGCACGTTTTGATGTTATTGTCAGCAATCCCCCTTATATTGATGCCAACGATCCGCATCTCGCAAGAGGGGATGTGCGATTCGAACCCCGAACCGCATTGGTCGCAGAAGACGCTGGCCTGGCGGACATTCGTCATATTTGTTCACAAAGCCGGACATTTTTAACGCCTGGTGGCTGGTTACTGCTGGAGCATGGCTATCAGCAGGGCGAGGCCGTACGGGGCATTTTTTCTAATTTAGGTTATCAACAAGTGATAACCGTTCAGGATTATGCAGGACAAGACAGGGTAAGCTTAGGCTGCTGGTCTGTCTGAGGCCGTCTGGCCATTCATGATTCGAAGGAAACGATAAAGAGAAAAACCAGATGTACATAGCATTAAAACATTTTCACCTGACCATTATCGCCATGAGCGTGTTGTTATTTGTAGTGCGATTTGGCCTGATGATGGCAGATTCAGCACTGATGCAGAAAAAAGCCCTGAAAGTAACACCCCATGTGGTCGATACCTTTTTGTTGCTGAGTGGCGTCGCACTGGTGGTGTACACTGGCTTTACTCCTTTCACGGCAGGCGCAGGCTGGCTGAATGAAAAGCTGACCTGTGTGCTGGCCTACATTGCGCTTGGCTTTTTCGCGCTGAAATACGGCAAGAACAAAGTGTTTAAAACCTTTGCTTTTTTCGGTGCTTTAGGTTGGCTGGCAATGGCCGGCAAACTGGCGGTGACTAAAATGCCGTTGCTGGGGTAAAGACATGTATTTCTCAGATGAAGACAGAGATTTCGAAGCGTCTGCGCTGGTAGAGGGAGCCATTGAGATCATGGTGGATCTGGAGCCGGATTTTCCGGTTGCCTGGGTACGCCATCAATTACAAAAAATGGCAAAAGATGTCGAGGCGGCACTGATGTCAGAAACCAATCCCCATCTGCGATTAGAAGGGCTGCTGCGCCTGTTTTACCGCGAGTGGGGGTTCTGTGGTGATCGCCATCAGTACTATGCGGCTGAAAATGCCTATCTGGACAAGGTGATTGAGCGTCGTAAAGGCATTCCGGTCAGTCTGGGAGCCATTATGATTTATCTGGCTCAGCATCTGGAGTTACCTGTCACTGGTGTGGCTTTTCCCACTCAGTATATTCTGCGTGTCGACTGGCCCAACAGTGAGCCTCAGTTTATTAATCCGTTTGACGGTGAATTTGTCAGCCGCCAGACACTCAGTGCCTGGCTGCGTGGGCACAAAGGCCCGCTGGCACCCTGGCGCGAAAGCTATCTCACCACCACCAGCCATACGGATGTGCTGGCACGATGGCTGACGGTGCTAAAAAGTGCTTTGCTGCGAGAAGAGCAATACGCTGATGCATTACGCTGCAGCGATCTGGCCCTGTCGCTGCGGCCGGGTGATCCCCATGAAATTCGCGATCGCGGCTATATTTATCAGCAATTAGAGTGTAGTCATGCCGCTGCTATGGACTATGCCTATTTTATTGAGCAGTGTCCGGAAGATCCGGCCGCAGAATTGCTGAAACTGCAAGTGAAAGTCTTGAATGCAAACCCGCAGGTCCTTCACTGATAGCCTGCGGAACAGACTAAATGACAGAGAAGAAGAGTAGCATCATGGAACAGAAAGTGGTTCGTATTGGCGACATTGATGTCGCTAACGACAAAGCCTTTGTGCTGTTTGGTGGCATGAATGTGCTGGAGTCGCGTGATCTTGCGATGCAGATCTGTGAGCACTATGTCAAAGTAACGGAAAAACTGGGTATTCCTTATGTATTTAAGGCTTCCTTTGATAAGGCGAACCGTTCTTCGGTCCATTCTTATCGTGGTCCCGGTATGGAAGAAGGCCTGAAAATCTTTCAGGAGCTGAAAGATACCTTTGGCGTGAAAATCATCACTGATATTCATGAACAATATCAGTGCCAGCCTGTTGCCGAGGTGGTGGATGTGATTCAGCTGCCGGCATTTCTCGCTCGTCAGACCGATCTGGTTGAAGCGATGGCAAAAACCGGTGCCGTTATCAACGTGAAGAAACCTCAGTTTATGAGCCCGGGTCAGGTGGGTAATATCGTTGAGAAGTTTGCTGAATGTAACAACGACCAGATTATTCTCTGCGAGCGTGGTGCGCTGCACGGTTACGATAACCTGGTCGTGGACATGCTGGGCTTTGATGTCATGAAGAAAGCCTCGAAGGGCAGTCCGATCATTTTTGACGTCACCCACGCACTGCAGTGCCGTGATCCACTGGGTGCCGCCTCCGGTGGTCGCCGTGAGCAAACTGTTACGCTGGCGCGTGCAGGTATGGCGGCGGGAATCGCAGGTCTGTTCATGGAAGCGCATCCCAACCCGGATGCCGCTCGCTGTGATGGCCCTTCTGCATTCCCTATGGATAAGCTGGAGCCATTCCTTCACCAGATCAAACAGCTTGATGATCTGGTGAAAAGTTTCGAAGCCATCGACATTGCATAAGGCTGTTACTGGCAGAACCTGATCAGGGTGACTACCGGAGACGACCTGAGACAAACGATCAGAGAAAAACGAAAGGGGGTGTCATGACTGACACCCCCTTTTTTGTTTTCTTTGTTCTATTTGTTTTATCCGCTTAACGGCTCTTATAACTTAAAGCGGCTGATTTCCTGCTGTAGCTCGTGAGACAGCTCTGACAGCTGAGAAGCCTGCTGTGCCGCTTCACTTGCTTCCTGAGCCAGCTCGTTAGAGACATCCCGGATGCCCTCAGTGTTACGCGTGATCTCAGAGGTCACAGAAGACTGTTCTTCTGCAGCAGAAGCTATCTGAGTTGCCATGTCACTGATATTGGTAATTGCCGAGATGATTTGCGCCAGACTGGCAGAAGCGGCATTGGCATCATCCACACTGGTTTCAGCTAAACGGCGACTGTCGCCCATAATGCCGACAGCACGTCCTGTCGTTTGTTGCAGGGTTTCAATCATTTGCTGAATTTCCTGCGTAGAAGCATGGGTACGCTGGCTCAATACCCGCACTTCATCTGCCACTACGGCAAACCCGCGACCTTGCTCACCTGCACGGGCGGCTTCAATGGCAGCATTGAGCGCCAGCAGGTTGGTTTGTTCAGCAATATTCTGAATGGTCGACAGAATCGTGGTAATGCTCTGCGCATGGGTATTGAGCTCACCAATGACGTCTGTCGCTGTTTCCACTTCGCCGGCCAGATTGGTAATAGAATGCTGGCTTTGGTCGACCTGCTCGGCACCGTGTTCTGCCGCCTGAACCGTTTCGGTCGAGGTACGTGCCGTGTTATCAGCATTGCCGGCAATTTCCTGTGTGGCAGCCGCCATTTCATTGATGGCAGTTGCCACCATGTTGATTTCATCCTGCTGGTGGCGGATTCGAGTGCTGCGCTCTTCTGCTTGTGAGGCCGTTTGATGCGCCTGCAACGTCAGAGAGTGAGAAACATCGCGCAGACGCGTTACCATGCCATGCATGTTACCGACAAAGCGGTTGAAGTTATGTGCCAGTTGGCCGACTTCGTCGTCGCTGCGTGGTTCAAGGCGCTGGGTCAGATCACCTTCACCCGTTGCAATCTCGGCCAGTGCATCAGACACACGGCTCAGGTCGCGGAACAGGAATCCGACCAGCCAGGCAACAGCTGCCAGAACGATCAGAGTAATAAGGATGGAGGTGATGATCAGGCGGCTCAGCAGTTGGCTCTGGCTGGCTTCTTCGGTGGCCTTGTCCATTTCAAGGCCAAGAATCCATGGCGTGCCGGGAACTTGCGCAAAGTACAACAGTTTATCCGCACCCTGAATCGTCTGATTCAATACCGTTCTGTTGCTTACCGAGCGCTGAATCTGGCTGATGCTCAGGTCTTCAGTGTAACCATTGATAGGTTTCAGTAGCAAAGACTGATTAGGGTGGGCCAGGAACGTATTATCCTGGGTGTTGATGAGCATGGCGTAGGCATTTTTACCTGCATCCAGGCTGATCACATCGGAAATCAGTTGATCAATCAGTACATCGGAGCCAATAACGGCTGCAAGCTGGCCATTCTTTTTGACAGGCTCAGCCAGAGTCACCAGTAACGCGTTAGTAATGGCATCACGATAGGCGGTTGTAATAATAGGTTTGTTAGCCGATTTGGCATCTATATACCAGGGACGCTGGCGGGGATCGTAACCTGCCCGGTTTCGCTCAGGGTAGGAGCGGAACATGTCACCGGCGGACGTGCCGAAATACATTTCATCAAAGCCACCGGCAATGCGAGCCTGCTGCAGGTATGGCACAGGATCTGAGGTTTCCAGGTAAGGTTTGATAGCACTGGTGATACTGCGACGGATCTCAATCCAGTCACTGATCCCTTTAGTCGCTGTTTTGCTCAAGCTGTCGGCACGGCTAAAAATGCTGTTTTGTGTCTGTTGATAAAGTTGGTTTGCGGCCAGCCATGTCAGCGCGGTTGCCATAACCACGACGGCAGATAAGCTGGCTCCTATGAGTTTTTGTTTTAGGGTCAGTTTCATGATGAGTCTCAATGGATGGAACAGAAGCTGATATCAATGTTTTTACTTTTCGTTGCACAAAAAATGTGACAAATGAGGAAAAACAGTACGGAGAATTCTATATAGCTATACGACGGTTGTATATGGAAATTTAACTTTTTAACATGACTGATTATTGACGCTTTTTTGGTTGAAAATTTGTCACTTTGAGGTGCTTGCAGCGGGTGTTAAGACGGAAAGGATAAGATGAAGGAGAATATTTTGTTTAACATGAGCTTACAGTTGTAACAACTATTGCATCTGATAAAAAACGTAAAAATGAAACAATATATTATCGGAGCTTTATTAGTGACATGAAACACAGCAAAGTAACTTGTGTTTAAATATCTGATTTCCATGATTATAGTTATTTAATATTTAAATTGTTATCAATGGGTAAAATAACGTCTTAATTATCAATAAGTGCACTATGTTGACTATTGTCATAGTTGAATATAGCATCCGTTGTTTTGGTCATATAACAAGGATGTAACAATGGATATAAAGACAAATTATGAAGACGGGAAACGCCCGCAACTCGTTATGTTTACCGGTGGAAGAGACAGTACTCTTGCCGCCAGTTATTTAATGTTAAACGGCATTCCGGTTCACTTATTTACTGCCAATAGTGGTTGTGGGCTACATAGAAAACTATTGCCTTTACGTGTGGAAGAATTAAAAAACAGATTTGGTGATTTGGTAGTAACACATCAAGTGGTTGATATTAGTGGTAGTTTCAGAAGTATTGCGATAGAGAATATTGAAAGCGATTTTGCCAGGTACAAGAAGAACCTGATATTACTGGGTGAAAAAATGGCGATTCATGCCCACGTTATTGATTATTGTACAAGGAATGGTATTGAAGTGATCAACGATGGCATCGTTGAATATCAAAAAGAATTTCCAGAGCAACGTTTAGTGGCGAAAGACTATTTCGTTGATTATATGAAACGGTTTGGTATTACGTATAACAGCCCTATTTATCATATGGCTCAGTCACAAGATGAAGTAAAGTACCGTTTACTGCAATTAGGACTGTCGACAAAATCACTGGAAGGTGTGTCGATTTTTGGCGATTCAGCGACCATTGCTTCCGATGAAACGATTTTGGAATATTTGGCTGAAAAGGAAAGTCTGTGTGATGACATCATTCATTTTCTGTCAGGTAGCCTTAAAAACTACCAAGAATTGAGACAAGCTTCCTGAATGTATTGATACATCTGTATCCATATGTTTAACAATGCATTATCCATCTAAGAGTGTTGTTAATACAGCACTCTTATTGATTTGCGAAAAGTGACGCTGAAAATGAAAACGATAAGAAAATATGCTGCGGCTATATGCCGGGCAGGACAAATATTACTGGTCAGAAAAAAAGGGACAGATATGTTTATCTCTCCAGGGGGTAAACCCGAAGCCGGTGAAACAAAAAAGGAATGCCTTGAGCGGGAGTTAGGTGAAGAGCTTGGCGTAAGCCTGGTGAGAGCTGAGTATTTGGGTACTTTTACACGAAAGAGTGCTTTTGAAGATGCCTTGGTGGAGATTGATGTTGATACTGTGACAATATTTGGTCTGCCAAAGCCATGTTCTGAAATTGAAGAGATAGCCTGGGTTGATGGAGAACACTTGGCAAATGGCATGGCGGTGGGCAGTATTTTTGCTATTGATGTTATTCCTTCTTTGATCAGAGATGGATTAGTCAGGCAATCAGCAAAGAAAATCAATAAGGCACTTCCCAACATGCTGGTGTTTGATATTGACGGCACGATTGCCGACGGCGGAGTCGTCAGTAACAAAATGAAAGCAGCGCTCCAAAAAATCAAACAAGATCCGTCATCCCGTTTGGCATTTGCTACATCCCGTGCTCCCAGAGGAGCCAGAAAAGCATTAGGCGATCTGATCAGTGAAGTCCCTGTTATCTGCTGTAATGGTTCTATCATATTAGATGAAACACAGAAGCAGACTTTTGTGTCCGGTTTGTCGCAACAAGACGTGAATACCATTGTTCAGTTCCTGGAAGAAAATGGTGTGAGCTACTTTCTGGAGTACGGGGATAAGTTTGCGATTCATGGTGACGAGTCATTGTATCCGGAAATGCTTGCCTATGAAGATAAACTGACGCTGGACAAAGAGAGCCCGTGGTGGGATCAGGGGGTGATAAAAATATCTTGTCGCTCAGCGAATATTCAGAAAAAAATCATGCCACTGTATAAAGATATCAGAGATGGGGTCGCATTTAATTTTCATGGTGATGATACCGCAGAGCTGAATTGCAACTTTACAGATAAATACAAAGCACTGAGTTTAGTCAGCGGAATCGAGCACTCTAACCTTATCTGTTTCGGCAATGATGACAATGATTTTACTTTGTTATCGAATGCTTCTGAAGGTTATGTAATAGGCGATGAGCTGGTTGGATTAGAAAACAGCATGAACGTGTCACGTTTGAGCCGAAATGATGACCTAATCATTGATATTATCAGTCAGCGCTTAGAAGGGCATAAATAAAGTGACTGAGACAATCATGTTGTCAGACTCCTCGTCAGTACACCCGGATCTCGTCAAATCGTTTGGAGCGGATCTGAAAGGAAAAGCATACTATAAAACGTATTACCAACTGAAATTGAATGTTAAGGAAAAACTGAAAAACATATATTGCCCTGAACATGATGTATTCATGTTTACCAATACAACGGAGTGTCTGGTCAATTTTTTATTTGCTTGCCAGTTAAATAATCTTGGGATCAATATTGATACTAAGGGTGAGCAGCACTATCCGCAATACCGTCATTTATTTCAATTGTTCTCTGAAATGAATACGAGCAGTGAGTGTCCTGAGATACAGCTGGTGACGCATCTGTCGCCAGTGACAGGCAATCTTCTGGATTTAAGTCAGTTGAATGGTCATTCAATACTGGCAGTAGATGGTGCGCAGACATTTGCTACCGTGCACCATAGCGATCTTATTAAACACTCTGATGTCTTCTTTGCACCTCTTCATAAGCATGCCGGGTTACATATTGGTATTGCTTTGATAGGTATTAAACGTTCCCATCCGTTAAATCAGGTTCTCAGCAGTACGCTGGAAACAGCCAGCTCAGGGGCTCGTTCATTGCTGGATTTAATCGCGCTGGAAAAGCGGCTGTCCTCCGCTCCGCCGCAATGTTTCAATAAGGCTTTTATCCATATCTCACCCAGAATCCAGGCCCTGCTCAATCTGAACGGTGTAACAGTGATTTCTTCCGATAACAGCCACATGGTCGTGATTGAGTGCCAGTCGGCAGTATTAAGGCAGAAGCTGGCTGCATTTTTTTCATGTCAGCCGATAAAAAACACCGATCGCCTTCGTATTTCAGTCAACCACATGACGGATGACAGACATCACAGTGTTGATTTTTCTGAGTTGTTTTATCAGTCACTCAGGTTAATCCTCGATGAGGATAACCATGTTAAGTAAAGGACATTATCTGGGGCAGGCCTGATGCAGCCGACACCTTTTCCATAGCGGTGATTGGCTATCTCATCGCAGACCAAAGCTCAGTCTGTTTGCTCATCTTGATTTATTGCTGATTGTTATCAGTGGATTAATGAATGTAAGGCATAGGACGAGAATGCTAGCTAGACGGGCAAGGCACAGGTGACAGGGGTCAGGATAAACATTCTGACTATTAATTGCATATAGATGTTTAGACGTCTGGATGTTGACACGTTTGGATGTAAGTTTTAGGCTATGCGACCAATTCGGAACAATACCCTGTAGAGATAATGTCGCACGCCAAACCACACACACTTTCAGACTCACCGTCTCCTTCTGCTCTGGCACTGCTGCCTTTGGCTGTTTTTCTGTCTCTCTTTATTGGTGTAGGCAGCTACCTGACCTGGCAGGGTGTTGATTTTGCCTTCTATCAGTTACCGGCCCCTGTTGCGGCTTTGCCTGCAATACTGATTGCTATTGTGTTGAGCAAAGAGGCGCTCAATAAAACCATTGAAGATTTCATGCGTGGTGTGGGTCACAGCGATATCATAGCCATGTGTATGATTTATCTGCTGGCCGGTGCGTTTGCGGCAGTGGCGAAAGCAACGGGTGGGGTTGATGCTACCGTCAATCTCGGTTTGTCTTTATTGCCACCCAGCCTGATATTGCCGGGTATTTTTGTCATCGCGGCCTTTATTGCCACGGCAATGGGAACCTCTATGGGCACGATTGCAGCGGTGGCACCTGTGGCGTTGGGTATTGCAGATACGGCCGATCTGGATATCGCTCTAACAGCCGGTGTGGTGCTCAGTGGTGCCATGTTCGGCGATAATTTGTCGATTATCTCTGATACCACTATCGCCGCAACCCGCTCTCAGGGCTGTGCGATGCGCGATAAGTTCCGCGAGAACATCGCGATTGCGCTGCCAGCGGCGCTGGCGGCCATCTTGCTGTTTCTTTTCCACTCCTCACCGTCTGAAGCACCGACTGTCACCAGCATAGAATGGCTCAAGGTCTTGCCCTATATCACGATTCTGGTACTTGCTGTGTCCGGCGTTAATGTTTTTGTTGTACTGAGCCTGGGCATTATTCTGGCTGGCGGTGTGGGTTTATTGTCAGTGTCTGATTACAGTCTGGCGAGCTGGAGCAAAGATATCTATACCGGGTTTGGCAACATGCAGGAAATCTTCCTGTTATCTCTGCTGATTGGCGGTATGAGCGAACTGATGCGTCGTCAGGGAGGGCTGGCATTTCTGACGCTGTTAGTCAGTAAACTGATCGGCGGTTTCAGTAAAAAATCAGGCGGTGATCAGTCGCAAAGAGCGAGCGAAATGGGCATTGCGGGGCTGGTCAGCCTGACCAATGTCTGCACGGCCAACAACACTGTGGCTATTATCGTCGCAGGCGGCGTTGCCCGTGAACTGGCAGAACAAAATGCAGTGACGCCACGTCGCTCTGCCAGCTTGCTGGATATATTCTCATGCGTTATT
The DNA here is from genome assembly GCF_022014395.1 of Photobacterium sp. WH77. Taxonomy (NCBI): domain Bacteria; kingdom Pseudomonadati; phylum Pseudomonadota; class Gammaproteobacteria; order Vibrionales; family Vibrionaceae; genus Photobacterium; species Photobacterium sp. WH77. Next base: position 66,843 of record NZ_JAKLTE010000006.1, read on the forward strand.
CAGGGTGTGCTGCCTTATGGTGCGCAGGCGCTGTTGCTGGGTTCTGTCTTTGGGCTGTCGCCATTAGCGGTTGTCAGCCATTCCTATTATTGTTTCTTTCTGGCTGCCAGTGCGCTGATCGCAGTGTTTGTGAAGCATCAGCAGCGCCAGGCCGTAACCGCCTAAACGCAGGCGTATCCTCAAATAAAAACACCCCGATTCGGGGTGTTTTTTTGGAAAGCAACTGAGTCGCAGACTACAGCTTAAAGCGGCTGATTTCCTGTTGTAGCTCATGCGACAGTTCAGACAACTGCGCGGCCTGCTGTGCTGCGACACTCGCTTCCTGAGCCAGATCGTTAGAAACGTCCCGGATACTTTCAGTATTCCGGGTGATTTCTGATGTCACAGAGGATTGCTCTTCCGCAGCCGATGCAATCTGTGTTGCCATATCACTGATATTGGTAATCGCAGAAATTATCTGTGCCAGGCTGGCTGAAGCGGAATTAGCGTCATCCACACTGGTTTCCGCCAGACGGCGACTGTCACTCATAATACCGACGGCACTGCCTGTTGTTTTTTGCAGAGTTTCAATCATTTGCTGAATTTCCTGTGTCGAGGCATGTGTACGCTGGCTCAGCACGCGCACTTCATCGGCAACCACAGCAAAACCACGACCTTGTTCGCCGGCACGGGCGGCTTCAATCGCGGCATTCAGTGCCAGCAGGTTTGTTTGTTCAGCGATGTTTTGAATGGTTGACAGAATCGTGGTGATGCTCTGCGAGTGATGATTCAGTTCACTAATGACCTCTGTTGCCGTTTCTACTTCGCTGGCCAGGCTGGTAGTTGAACTCTGACTCTGATCGACTTGCTCGGCACCATGCTGTGCAGCCTCAACGGTCTCTGCCGATGTTTTGGCCGTATTATCAGCATTGCCGGCGATTTCCTGTGTGGCTGCAGCCATTTCGTTTATGGCGGTCGCAACCATGTTGATTTCATCCTGCTGGTGGCGAATGCGGGTGCTGCGCTCTTCCGCCTGAGAAGCCGTCTGATGTGCCTGAGAGTTCAGTGACTGAGAAACATCCCGCAGGCGCATTACCATGCCGTGCATGTTGCCGACAAAACGGTTGAAATTATGGGCCAGCAGGCCGACTTCATCATCGCTGCGCGGCTCCAGACGCTGGGTCAGATCGCCTTCACCCGTCGCAATTTCAGCCAGTGCTTCAGACACCCGGCCCAGATCACGAAACAGGTAACCGACCAGCCAGGCCACAGCCGCCAGCACAGCCAGCGTAATCACGATTGAAGCAAGGATCAGCCGGGTCAGCAGCTCGCTCTGGCTGGCTTCTTCCGTCGCTTTGTCCAGTTCCAGACCTAAAATCCACGGTGTACCAGGGACTTCGGTAAAGTAGAGCAGCTTCTCCTTCCCTTTGATGGTTTCATTGACAAGGGTTCGGGTGCTGACCGCTTGATGAATGATGCTCATGCTTAATGCCGAATCGTATTTGTTGATGGATTTAAGCAGTAGCGTTTTGTTTGGGTGTGCTAAAAATGTGTTGTCCTGAGTATTGAGCAGCATTGCATAAGCATTATCACCGGCATCCATGCTGATCACATCTGAAATCATCTGATCAATCAGGACATCAGAGCCGATGACAGCAACCAACTGCCCATTTTGCTTCACAGGCTCAGCCAGTGTCACCATAGGCGCATTGGTAATCGCATCCAGATAGGCCGTGGTAATGATCGGTTGATCTGCTTTTTGAGCATCCGTGTACCAAGGGCGGACGCGGGGATCATAGCCAGCGCGGTTGCGCTCCGGATTAGAACGAACCATGTCTCCGGCTGGCGTACCGAAGTAGGTTAAATCAAAGCTGCCGGCATCCCGGGCCTGTTGCAGGTAAGGGACAGGTTCTGCAACGGTTACATAAGGTTTGACGGCACTGGTAATATCACGTCGAATATTAATCCAGTCGCTGATCCCTTTGGTTGCTGTTTTGCTCAGGCTGTCAGCCCGGTCAAAAATGCTGTTTTGGGTTTGTTCATGAAGTTGGCTTGCAGCCAGCCAGGTCAGAGCGGTAGCCATAACAACAACGGCAGATAAGCTAGCGGCTATGAGTTTTTGTTTTAGGGTTAGTTTCATGAGTGGTCTCAATGGATGGAACAGAATCTGATCACCATGATCTTTCATTATGTTGCATATAAATGTGAAAGATGGGGCAGGGAAACAACATTTGAATTCAATATCTTTAAACGACGGCCATATCCATAAACTTAAATATTAGGTGTAACTAATATTACCGTTTTTTTGGGTTAAAAGTTTGCCGGGAAAGCTTAAATGATAAATATGTGATTAATTATCTTGGTTGATGGCCTGTTTGGTGAATAAAAAGCGGTTCAAACATTTTCGTTTTATTTAGGGGCATGATGTATGGAAGCTTGTGTTTTTTGGAGAGGTGGGCATGTTTCCTTAGATAGGAGGTATTTATCAGCAATCCTGTAACGTCATGATGCCGGGTTCTGTATGTTATCTCGATTCCAGTGTTTGGGTCAGATACTGAAAGTCGCGTTTTCTGATATGAACCTGGTGTATGCCATTCAAAAATAAAAATGATATCGATTGCATAGTGATCCAATTAACACTATGGTGAAATCGCCTGCCACCTGGCATTTGATTACTTTACACTGAGCACTGTTTTTGGCCACAACCACCGCCAAGGAAAGGAGGTGAGCCATGAGAGTTGACTGTGTAAGGTGATGAAATGAAAAATAAAATGTTTACCCGCACTGCCTTGTCAGCGGGATTGCTAATGGTATTGGCTGGCTGTGCGAGCCAGGAACAAGCCGACACCTGGCAATCAGACCAGACCTACAAGCTGACAATTCTTCATACCAATGATCATCATGGCCGTTTCTGGCACAACCGTGACGGTGAATACGGTATGGCTGCCCGCAAGACCTTGCTGGATGACCTGAGAGAAACCGTGACAGAAGAAGGCGGCACCAGCCTGTTACTGTCTGGTGGCGATATCAACACAGGCGTGCCTGAGTCGGATCTGCAGGATGCGGAGCCCGATTTTAAAGGCATGAACATGCTTGGCTATGATGCGATGGCTGTGGGTAACCATGAATTCGATAACCCGCTCGATGTGCTGCGCAAACAGGAAGGATGGGCAAACTTCCCTATGCTGTCAGCCAACATTTATGACAAGGCGACAGGCAAGCGTTTGTTCCAGCCGTACCAGATTTTCGAGCAGCAGGGGATCAAAATTGCCGTTATCGGTCTGACGACAGAAGATACCGCGAAAATCGGTAACCCGGAATACATTGGCGGCATTGAATTTCGCGATCCAAAAGCCGAAGCTAAAGCTGTCATCGCCGAGCTGAAAGCAACGGAAAAGCCGGATCTCATTATTGCGGCTACCCACATGGGCCACTATGCCAATGGTAAGCATGGTGTCAATGCGCCGGGTGATGTTGCCCTGGCGCGTTATCTTGAACCGGGCGATCTGGACTTGATCGTCGGTGGTCACTCTCAGGAACCTGTCTGTATGGAAGGGCCGAATGTGGCGAACCCATCTTTCAAACCGAGTGACGATTGCAAACCGGATCAGCAGAATGGCACCTGGATTGTGCAGGCGCACGAGTGGGGCAAGTATGTGGGCCGGGCGGATTTTGAGTTCAGAAACGGTGAGCTGAATATGGTCAGCTACGATCTGATCCCGGTTAACCTGAAGAAGAAAATCAAGCTGGCTGACGGCCAGTCAGAGAAAGTCTTTATTGAGCAGGAGATCCCTCAGGATGCCACGGTGAAAGCTTTCTTAACGCCATACCAGGAGCGCGGACAAGCAAAACTCAATATCAAGATTGCCCAGTCAAACGGCAAACTGGAAGGTGACCGGAGCGTAGTGCGTTTTCAGCAGACCAATCTGGGACGTTTAATTGCCGCCTCTCACATGCAGCGTGCCAAAGCTGATTTTGCGGTCATGAACTCAGGCGGCGTCCGTGACTCTATTCCTGCCGGTGATATTACTTATAAAGATGTGCTGAAAGTACAGCCATTTGGCAATATGGTGACCTATACCGATATGACAGGGGCCGAAGTGCTGGACTACCTGGGTTCTGTTGCGACTAAGCCAGTCGACTCGGGGGCATATGCGCAGTTCTATGGTGTCACTATGGATATCCGGGACGGTAAAGTCAGCAATGTTAAGATTGGTGGCAAAGCTTTGGTACCAGGCAACACCTACCGGTTTACTGTGCCCAGTTTTAATGCCGCCGGTGGCGATGGATACCCTAAACTGGTTGATCATTCCGGTTACGTGAATACCGGATTTGTTGATGCAGAAGTGCTGAAAGACTACCTGGAAGACAGCAGCCCGATTAATGTTCATGCGTTCGATCCTAACGGCGAGATTGTGTACCGTTAATCGGTACTGAGATTCTGTGCTGAAGACTAAAGCTCACTTGTTCTGGCAGGTGAGCTTTTTTATTGCTGCCTGTGCCGAAACTGGCTTGGCGGGAAGATACCTGTTAGCTATAGTGGGTAACGATAATTATGCCGGAGGACAGGATGACACCCGCTATAAATCTCGCGAAAAAGCACAAAATTGCCCATAAAGTCCATCAGTATCTGCATGATCCGAACAATACCAATTTCGGCCTGGAAGCGGCAGAGGTGCTGGGACAGGATCCGGCCCGGGTGTTTAAAACCCTGCTGTTTTCCTGCAATGGCGATCCCAGGCAACTGGCGGTGGCTATAGTCCCGGTGGCGGGTATGCTGGATCTGAAATCGGCGGCAAAAGCCGCAGGGGCCAAAAAAGCCGAAATGGCCGATCCGGTCATAGCTGAAAAAACAACGGGATATATTGTTGGCGGGATCAGTCCCTTAGGCCAGAAAAAACGCTTGCCCACTTTTCTTGATGACTCGGCCAAGGACTATGACACTATCTGTGTCAGTGCGGGTCGGCGAGGATTGGAAATAGAACTGGCGCCCAAGGATCTTTTGCAACTGACCAATGGTCAACTGGCGGCGTTAGCCCGCTAATTATTCCAGCCACTTATAACCACTTATTTAATTTACGACAGGCTGAGTATTGGCCGCAGGAGACAAGGATGACGTTCAGTATCTGGCTTTCATTACTGATGATTTGTATGTTGGGGGCAATGTCGCCCGGACCCAGTTTAGCGGTTGTGGCTAAACACAGTCTGGCGGGCGGGCGCTTACATGGTATTGTCACCTCCTGGGCCCATGCATTTGGCGTTGGCGTGTATGCGTTACTGACGCTGCTCGGGCTGGCTGTTGTCCTCAAACAGTCGCCAGCACTCTTTCAGGTCATGACCTATTCAGGAGCGGCTTACCTGGCGTATTTGGGGATCAATGCTCTGCGTTCGAAAGGGGGAGTGGCGGCAAAACTGGCAGCAGGCGAATCTGCAAGCATGGCTAGTGCAGCCCGGGACGGATTGATGATCTCTGTGCTGAATCCCAAACTCGCGCTGTTTTTTCTCGCCTTGTTCAGCCAGTTTGTGGCCGTTGGGAGTGCTATGAGCGATAAAGTGATTATTGTCGCTACACCATTATTGGTGGATGGCCTCTGGTACACTCTGATTGCTCTGGTTCTGTCCCGGCCAGCGGTGCTGGAAACGCTGAAAACGCGCGCCCAGTTGATCGATCGTTTGTCCGGCGTGGTGCTGATTATGCTGGCACTCAGAGTGGTGTGGCAGGGATAGGCACACTGCCACCCGTTGCTAATGTTAATATTAATGTCAGCTTTGACGCTTCTGATGCCGCTCCCGGTTTTCCAGTTTACGTTCAGGGCTTTTCTTTAGCATGACATACAAGGCTCCGTTTCCGCCATGTTGTCGTAACGCTGAATGATAGCCCATCACATCGCTGATTTGAGTCAGCCAGGTCGCGGCATAGCTCTTCATTAAAGCCGGAGGCGTTGAACGTTCACCTTTACCGTGAACGATCAGCACGGTACGAATATCCATTCGCTGACATTGCTTGAGAAAGTGCAACACGTCATCTCTGGCTTCCCTGAGCGTTTTGCGGTGCAGATCAAGCCTGGCCTGAATATCGTACTTGCCCAGTCTTAACTTGCGGATGACGCCATCCTGAACCCCGTCACGTTTGTAATCCAGCATGTCATCCGGCTTGACCATAGTGACATAATCTAGCGATAAATATTCCGGGTCACTGTCAGTCAGGCTCTGCGCTGCGGCTTGTCGGGCGAGCTGGGTGTCAGTAATCTGATGCTTCTTTTCCGGGGGCACTTTATCCTGCTCCAGCGGGGCCACATCGGCCATCATTTCTCGGAACAGGTCCAGTTCATCTTGATCGGACATGGTGTGTTTTTCTACTGCGGACGGTAGGGAAGATTATACGTGGCTAGGCAAGAAAAAAAAGAATCCCGAGCCTGTCAGAGTTCTCAGGATTCAAAGAAGATTGGAGATAACGGAACGGCTAATCTTGTGGCTTTGCATTCATAGCTTTATAGACAAAATAACCACCATAGAAGAGCATTAGCCCCAATGCACCGAAAATCACTATCATTGATGATAGGCCAACCGGATTACCAAAGAGTAAATCTAGCCAAAAATCCATGTGATGTCCTCTGCCTGGGAAACTGAATTCAAGCTTAATGGACCTTGGCGAACGAGCTGATGATCTGGATCAATTCATACTCGAATCATCACTATTGGTGTGTTTTTTTGCGGATCTCAGCAAAATTCTGTGTTAACTGGTGCATTCCTAAGCAAGTAGCAGCAAGGAAAGGAAATTTTCTGTCCATCCTCTTGCGTTCAGTAAATTAGCCAGTATTATAGGCCACCTCGAATCGCATCAGCGTTTCGTTTTTGTCGGTGAATAGCGCAGTTTGATAGCGCATCTCCGGCTTTTGAGAATAGCGGACCAGAGGAACCCTCTGGAGTAAGTCTCAAAGCAATAGAAAGAATTATCGGTGAATAGCGCAGTTTGGTAGCGCATCTCCGGCTTTTGAGAATAGCGGACCAGAGGGACCCTCTGGAGCAAGTCTCAAAGCGAAAACAGAATTATCGGTGAATAGCGCAGTTTGATAGCGCATCTCCGGCTTTTGAGAATAGCGGACCAGAGAGACCCTCTGGATCAAGTCTCAAAGCGAAACAGAATTATCGGTGAATAGCGCAGTTTGGTAGCGCATCTGGTTTGGGACCAGAGGGTCGGGGGTTCGAATCCCTCTTCACCGACCACTATTTCCAAAGTCTGATTCGTCAGGCTTATTGGTTGGTAAGACGGCGACACGGGTCGGGTGCGGAAGCCCGTCGCGATGAATCCCTCTTCACCGACCACTATTTTAAGACGCGGTTTGAGTAACTCAGATAACAAGAGTTATACTTTCAAAAGAAGCAAATCTCGTTTTTAAGACTGTAGTCAATCTGAACAAATTTCGGTGAATAGCGCAGTTTGGTAGCGCATCTCCGGCTTTTGAGAATAGCGGACCAGAGGGACCCTCTGGAGCAAGTCTCAAAGCGAAACAGAATTATCGGTGAATAGCGCAGTTTGGTAGCGCATCTGGTTTGGGACCAGAGGGTCGGGGGTTCGAATCCCTCTTCACCGACCACATTACGGAAGTCCGCTCAATGAGCGGGCTTTTTTGTGTCTATTGACTTTTAATTGTCAAGAGAGCGGCAGTTTTAGTCCCGTCGGGTCGGGTGCGGAAGCCCGCCGCGTTGAATCCCTCTTCATCGACCACATTACGGAAGCCCGCTCGATGAGCGGGCTTTTTTGTGTCTATTGACTTTTAATTGTCAAGAGAGCGGCAGTTTTAGTCCTGTCGGGTCGGGCACGGAAGCCCGCCGCGTTCAATCCCTCTTCACCGACCACATTACGGAAGTCCGCTCAATGAGCGGGCTTTTTTGTGTCTATTGACTTTTAATTGTCAAGAGAGCGGCAGTTTTAGTCCCGTCGGGTCGGGCACGGAAGCCCGCCGCGTTGAATCCCTCTTCACCGACCACATTACGGAAGCCCGCTCGATGAGCGGGCTTTTTTCGTGTCTATTGACTTTTAATTGTCAAGAGAGCGGCAGTTTTAGTCCTGTCGGGTCGGGCACGGAAGCCCGCCGCGTTCAATCCCTCTTCACCGACCACATTACGGAAGCCCGCTCAGTGAGCGGGCTTTTTTATATGTGCATGATTTGGCTTTTGTGCCCAGTAACCCCACCTAGCCTCCCCCTTGAAAAGGGGGAGGGATCGTACAGAGCTTGCTGAAACCAAGGATATTCCCTCCCCTTGGCGAGGAAAGAATTAGACCAGGCGACTCATGGCAGATTGCCAGAGGTTTTTTTTGTGATACCAGATTGGCAGGTAGCTGGTTGCGCGCTGTTGATTTGCTGAACTGTGAATCCCTGCTTTTGCAGCAATGCCGGTAGCCCCTCCTCGCCCATCATGTGGTAAGCGCCGACTACCACCAGAAAAGTCCCTTTTTGGTACTGAGGGGAGATGGTGAGCTGTTTAGCCCAGTTGTAATTACGCTGTATCAGCAAGTGCTGTTCGGTCTCTTCAGACAGGGCAACTTGCTGGCTGAGCTCTGTCAGTACGGCATTATTGCCCTGCTGCCAGGCGGTGAGCAGGCATGTCATTTCTTCTTCCAGCAGAGGCCATTCGTTGAGCGTCGTTTGCAGCAGGTTTAATCCGTGATCAGGCAGTGAAGACAGCAGGCGGAACTGCGCTTCTATCCCTTCCAGCTCGAAAATGGGCAGATTCTCTTTTAGTGCCCGGTTAAACACCACCTGATCAATCCCTTTGTCCGGAGTGAGGCCAAGCGCTAGTGACTGGGCCATTTGCAGATGCATGGCGGTGAGCCAGGGAGGGCTTTCAAGCAGGCTGAAAGGAGACAGTTTGAGCTGAGCGGCAAGCTCTCTGAGTGTCCGGATATCAGATGGCGGCAGCAGTTTACGGGTAAAGTGAGCCTCGTCGATGGCCGGCATACTGAATTGTTTTTGGATATTGGCTTCTAAAATCAGACCATCCGCTTGAGGCCAGTAACGGTTAAAGGCATCAGGCAGCGGGTAGAGTGCATCGCTGCCGACATGGATAGATCCCATCAGCACAAACTGTCGCTGGTTGTCTTTGGCCAGCCAGACCTGAGGTTCTGCAGAGGCACCTGAACTGAAGATTGTCAGCAGGATACCGGCTTTGGTGAGCAAGGATTTGAACATGCTGTTTCCATTGGCGGTAGGATGCATACAGCCTATGGAATCTGGTGTGGGCTGGCAAGAAAAAGCGGCTGTAGAAAGCAGCCGCTCAAAAGTGATTATTTTTTTGGATGCAGCCAGAACCACCAGACAATAAAGCCAATGGTCAGTGCAGCAAGTATTGCCATCATATCAGGCCTCCTTCTTCAATTGAGCGTTGTCCTGACTACCAGGGCGGAAAAGTCTCAGTCTGTTGGCATTGCTGACCACAGTGATGGACGAGAGCGCCATTGCCGCTCCGGCTATCACAGGGCTGAGCAGGCTGCCGGTGAAAGGGAACAGGATACCGGCGGCCAGCGGAATCCCTAATGTGTTATACACAAAGGCACCGAACAAGTTTTGCTTCATGTTACGTAACGTCGCTGATGAGAGCTCAAGTGCATCGGCGACGCCGTGCAGAGAATGGCGCACCAGGGTTAATTGCGCGCTTTCAATGGCGACATCGCTGCCGCTGCCCATGGCAATACCAATTTCTGCCTTAGCCAGTGCAGGAGCGTCATTAATGCCGTCCCCGACCATGGCTACGTGTTTCCCGGACTGCTGTAATTGCGCCACCTGCTCGGATTTTCCATCGGGCAGGACACCGGCAATGACGCGGTCAATCCCCGCCTGACGAGCGATCGCTTTGGCTGTTCGTTCGGTGTCACCGGTCAGCATGATCACCTCGATCCCTTTCGCCTGAAGTCTCTCTACTGCCGCTTTAGAGTCTGAGCGCAGCGGATCACTGATGCCTAACAGTGCGGCCAGTGCTCCGTCTACGGCAATGAAAATAGCCGTTGCACCTGCATCGGCCAGCGAGTGGGCATCGTTTTGATGGGCAGAAATGTCGATATTTTCTTTTTCCATCAGCGCACGGTTGCCCAGCAGAACACGCTGTCCGTTAACCTCGCCGCTGACGCCATAGCCAGCCTGAGCGTTAAAATCTCGGGCTGATTGCAAAGACAGTCCTTTTTCCTGTGCCGCCGAGACGATAGCTTTTGCCAGCGGGTGCTCTGCACCCCGTTCGAGGCTGGCCGCCAGAGTCAGCACAGCGTGTTCAGTGTGATCACCATAATAATGGTTGTGTGTGAGCACAGGCTTGCCTTCGGTCAGCGTACCGGTTTTGTCCAGCACCACTGTATCTATGTTGGCGGCCAGTTGCATCGCATCGGCATGACGGATAAGGATGCCGTATTCCGCAGCGCGGCCAAGACCGACTGTCACCGACATGGGGGTCGCCAGTCCAAGTGCACAGGGGCAGGCAATGATGAGTACAGTTGTTGCGGTGATCAGCATGTAAATCGAGACGGGATCCGGGCCAAAGTAATACCAGAGAGTGGCGGTAACAATGGCAATGATCATCACGGCCGGAACAAAAATGGCAGAAATGGTATCCGCCATTTTCGCCAGCTCAGGCTTGCTGCTCTGCGCCTGACGAACCAGACCTATGATCCGGGCCAGCAGGGTTTGATTACCGACCTGCACCGCTTTAAACAGCAGGCTGCCGCTTTGGTTAATGGTACCGGCATGGAGTTTGTCTCCCGGCTTCTTGTGGGCCGGGACGGGTTCACCGGTCAGCATGGATTCGTCAAGATAGCTCTCACCTTGCTCAATCACGCCATCGACAGGCACTTTGGCACCCGGACGTAAACGCAGCACCATACCCGACTGAACTTCAGCCAGAGGGACTTCACGCTCGCCTTGCTGATCCACCAGAATGGCGGTCTGCGGCTGCAGATCGATCAGTTTTTCCAGTGCCCGTGAAGTGCGACCGCGCGCTTTGGCTTCAAGTGCATGGCCCAGTGTGATCAGCCCCAGAATCATGGCTGACGCTTCAAAATAGACATGCCTGGCTTGTGCCGGGAACCAGTCTGGCTTGAGCACCACAAACATGGAATAAAACCAGGCAGCACCTGTCCCCAGAGCGACCAGGGTATCCATACTGGCTCTGTGATGTAAAAAAGCTTTCCAGGCATCGCGGAAAAAGTGGCCGCCACAGTAAATGAGCAACGCCAGCGTCAGCACACCTATGATGCCCCAAGCCCACTGGCTGGTGGCCGACTCTATCATCATACTGCCACCGAATACGCCCCAGGCCATGAGGGGCACACCCAGCACTAATGCCAGCCCGGCATTGAGCAGATGCTGTTTGTAAGTTGCTGTATTCTGGGCTTGCTGGCGCTCACGTCTTGTCGCTTCATCTTCACTGAGCTCTGCACCATACCCGGCATCAGACACAGCTTGGATCACAGATTCAGGACTGATATCCCCTTGAACCAGCGCTGTCCGTTCGGCCAGGTTGACACTGACAGCCGTAACCGCTGCCACGCCCTGAATGGCTTTTTCAACTGAGGACACACAACTGGCGCAGGTCATGCCTGAAAGTAAAAAGTAGTGGCTGTTATCGGATGATGGCGCGGTTTCAGCATCGGCTGATGGTGACGGCTCGGGTTGCTCCGTTTTCGCTTGTTCAGGTGCAGTTGCGTCGTGCAAGACAGCTTCTGCCGCATTCGTTTCAACCGCACCAGCTTCAGCCGGTACCTGATAGCCTGCAGATTCAATCAGGGCTATCAGCGCGGATTCGGTCAGTGAGCCCTGCACCTTTGCCCGGGTTTTGCTGACTTCAAACTGCGTGATTTCCGGCTCGTTTGTGAATATGGCCTCCAGCTTGCTGACACACTTGCCACACGACAGACCCGACAGCGGCAAGTCATGGTGGTAACCCCCTTGGTAGCCAAGGCTTTCGATAGTGGCAATCACTTCATTCAGATCGACCTGCCCTGTGATATGGGCTTGCTGGGTATTAATGTCCAGAGATTCGATACCATCAAGCTTGCTCAGTGCCTGTTTAATTTTTCCGACGCAGTTCATACAGCGAACCTTGCCAAGTGGCAGCCTGATATCCATGTTGGCAGCGGAATGGCTGGCTGGGGTGGCGGCGTGATTTGAATTATCCATGGGCTTCCTCTACACCACAGTTATGAGATATGCTAACCCTAAAGCTTCCAGTTAATGGAAGGTCAAGCGGTATTTTAACGAGGTAATGATGAATATCAGCGAAGTGGCAAAACAGACGGGCCTGACTAACAAAACCATACGATTTTATGAAAGCAAGGGCATGATTAGTGAGCCGCAGCGGGGTGAGAATGGCTATCGCCGTTACAGCCAAAAGCAGGTGAACGAACTGTTGATGATAAAACGATCGCGGCTGGTCGGATTCAGTCTGGATGAAAGTCGTGAGCTGCTGGCCTTGTCGCGGGATCCGGACAGAAAAAGTGCTGACGTAAAAGAAAAAGCTGAGCACAAACTGGCTGAGATTGATCATCAGATCCAGGAATTACTGGCAATGAAACAAAGCCTTCAGAGCCTGATCAGTCAGTGTCCGGGTAACAACCAGCCGGGTTGTCCGATCATAGATGCCCTGACCATAGGGGAGGCTGCGGCAAGATAACCGCAGGCAAAGTGGGATTGCCTGCGGCGTGGATGAGATCAGTACAGCAGAGAATAAAGCTGGCGACGATACTGACTGGCAAGGGCATTGCCCTGACCGAGTGAGGCCAGGATATCCATCATGGTTTTCTTGGCATTACCGTCGGCGAAGTTCAGATCTTTACGCAGCAGATTCAGCAGGATATCCAGAGATTCCTGATGACGATTGACCTGGCTGTACTGCACCGCAAGCTCATAAGCGAGCTGTCCGTTGCCCGGATCGGTGGCCAGTTTCTCTTCTAACTGGCGGATCTCCGGAGAATCGCTGGCTTGGCGGTGGAGCTCCAGCTTTGCAACCAGCCCTTTGTAATAACCGTCCTGATCCTGCATCGGAATCTGCCCAAGCAGGGTTTCCGCTTCGTCAAACTGTGCCGTTTCCAGCAGGCATTCGGCGGTGGCAAGCAACACCTGGCTGTTACCCGGCAGGCTGCCTGCCAGTTCGCGCAGAATGGGCAGTGCTTCGTTGAAGGCTTGCTGGCTGACTAATTGAATGGCCTGTTCCAGCTGCATTTCTTCCTGGCTGGGTAAATGCTTACTCAGCATCTGACGCAGGCTGTCTTCGGTTTGCGGACCTGCCGCGCCGTCAACCGGCTGACCATTGCTGAAAATGGCGACGGTCGGAAGACTGCGCACACCAAACTGGGCTGCCACCATCTGCTGTTCTTCACAATTGAGCGTTGCCACCACAAACTGGCCAGCATACTGGGCCGCCAGACGCTCAAGCAGGGTGTTGACTTCTGCTGTTTCTGGCATGGATGGAGCCCAGAAGCTGATCACGACCAGCTGTTGCATTGACTGCTCTATCACCTGATGCAGATTGGTTTCATTCAGTTCAATTGCTAATTTGTCATTCATACCGGGCGTTTCCGTGATCGTTTAAGAGTGATGTTCAAGATGTTGGGCTGATTGGCTGGAAAATCAAGAGAAAAGACAGAAAAACGCGGCTGGTAACGGGTCTAAGAGAAAAAAACGGAGAGCAGGGCTCTCCGTTACAGATGGAAGGTCAGAAGCAGAGCAATAGCGACACAAAGACAGAGCGCATTTATCTGGCGTAATGTCATGCCGATCTCTCCGAAAAATGTAGCACGTTTATTTAGGGGGATCGCTGGTTTACCCCTTCAGCAGGTAAGGACCAACTTACCCTGAAGCCTAGAGTGCTCAGATGACACAATCATGACAGCTGGCTAAAAAAAGCGCATTTTTCCGCTGAGGTTTTGACTCTCGGATCAAGATCAAAGTTTGCCCATTATGAGTGCCAGTTAATCGCTTTTTCCCAGCAGATGATCGAGCCAGCGAACGGGCAACACTCTGCGCAGAAAGCCAAAGATATAGGTCGGCTGGGTGACATAGTACCGGGCTGATGGCCGATCACTGTTGATAATGTGCATCAGCGGTTTGAGTACGGCCTCCGGGGTCAGTGTGAACTTATTGGACGGGGAGGGCTTGCCCAGTCTGTTCAGTGTGTTCTGATAACTCTCTTTGTGCCGTGATGCCGTCATATCAATATGGGATTCAAACTGACGCTTGGCATTGGCCCGGAACTGACTTTCAATTGGCCCTGGCTCTATCAGGCTGACTTTAATCGGGGTGTTAGCCAGCTCCAGCCGCAGTGTATCTGTGTATCCTTCCAGCGCAAATTTACTGGCGTTATAGGCGCCGCGGTACTTCATGGCAACAAGACCGAGTACAGAGCTGTTTTGCACGATTTTGCCGCCTCCCTGAGCCAGCATGACAGGAATCACAGCTTTAGTGAGCGAGTGCCAGCCAAACAGGTTGGTTTCGAACTGCTCGCGAAGGGCATCGGTGGGGAGATCTTCAAGGGCGCCGGGCTGGCCGTAGGCGCCGTTGTTAAACAGCACATCGAGTTTACCTTCAGTGATACTCAGTGCTTCTGCCAGTCCTTGTTCAATAGACTGGTTGTCGGCGAGATCGAGCCTCACGCAGTGAAGGCCTTCGTCACGCAGGCGTGCGACATCGTCATCGTGCCGGCAGCTGGCCACCACTAGATAGCCAGCCTGATGAAGCGATCTGGCACAGTGGTAACCGATACCGCTGCTGCAGCCGGTAATAAGAATGGCAGTGCTCATTGATAGTCCTTAAATCCGGGCATCATCGCGCCCGTAAAATCTGGTTACAAAAAAGGTGTGATAGTGTTTGTCATGAATTCAGCGATCCAGGGCTGGGCATCGGCTTTGGGGTGCAGGCCATCATCCATCATCCAGCCGTCACGCAGAATGACTTGCTCCAAAAAGAAGGGAAGCAGAGGCAAAGCGTAGTCTGTGCTGAGTCTGGGATAGATAGCTTCAAACTGGCTGGTATAGCGCTTGCCGTAGTTGGGCGGGATGCGGATTTGCATCAACATCGGCTCACCGCCGCTATCCTTAATAAGGTCAATAATGGCTTTGAGGTTATTCTCTATGGTCGCCGGTGGAAATCCGCGCAGACCATCATTCGCACCCAGTTCAATTATGACGTAATCTGGAGCATGCTGTTTCAATAGCTTAGGCAGACGGGCAAGACCATTTCCTGTGGTGTCGCCCGATATACTGGCATTAATGACGTCAATTTTCAGCCCGTTGCCGTTAAGCATGGGTTCCATCAGGCGGGGCCAGCTTTGTTCGGCACGCATCTGATATCCTGCACTCAGGCTGTCGCCAAGCACCATTAAGGTGGCGGCAACACTGCTGAGTGGGGTCATAACAAGTAATAACAGTGCAAGGATCCGCATCATGTCTACATCCGTGATAAAAGCGCAATCAGTAACTAAACAGGTGACAACGGCCACCACGACTCTCACCATTCTGCAGGATGTTTCGCTTGAGGTCGAGCAGGGTGAAAGCATTGCTTTGGTTGGGGTTTCCGGGGCGGGTAAATCGACACTGATGACCTTGCTGGCCGGGCTGGACGTACCCAGCAGCGGCGAAATTGAGTTGCTGGGGCAAGTTTTGTCCCACATGGACGATGAGTCCCGTGCCGCGTTGCGCAGCCAGGCCGTTGGGTTTGTGTTCCAGAGTTTTTTGCTGATCCCGTCGCTGACGGCGCTGGAGAATGTGACATTACCGGCCATTATCAAAGGGGAAACCGGTGATAGCGAGCGGGCAGCAGAGTTGTTGCGCCAGGTCGGACTGCAGGGGCGCGAAGAGCATCTTCCTTCCCAGTTATCGGGCGGTGAGCAGCAGCGTGTGGCACTTGCCAGAGCATTCATGACCGCCCCACAGGTGCTGTTTGCCGATGAACCGACGGGCAATCTGGATCAGCAAACCGCTGCGACCATCATAGATTTACTGTTTGCGCTCAACCGGGATCACGGCACTACCCTGGTGCTGGTAACGCACGACCCGCAACTGGCAGAACGTTGTGATCGGGTAGTGCGTATTCATGGCGGACGGGTGGAGGCGGCATGACAGAGATGAGTGAAAGCCAGAGTCCTGTCAGGCCAAAGGGCCATTCCCTGTTGCTGAAATGGAGCTGGCGTGAACTGTGGCAAGGGCAGTTGTGGCCCGTTGCGGTGGCACTGACTTTGATCATTGCCTGTGTGTTTGCACTGGCCTCGCTGGTGGTACGGGTTGAGAAGATCATGATTAACCAGGGGCGCAGCATGATAGCCGCTGATCTGGTATTAAGATCGGCCAATCCTGTGCCTGATAACCTTGTCAGGGAAGCGGAGCGTCTGGGGCTGACGGTCACAGAGCAAACGCGGTTTGGCACCATGGCGTTCAGCGATAATGCCATGCAGCTGGTTAGCGTGAAATCTGTCTCCAGTGATTTTCCATTGCGGGGAGAGCTGGTGCTGCAGGGCACCCGCCGGACCCAGCAACAGGTCAATCCGGGTGAGTTATGGCTGTCTGAGCGGTTATTCTCTCTGCTTAATGTCAGCAATGGTGATCAGGTGGCCATTGGCAACGCTGAGCTGACAGTGGCCGGCACCATAGTGCAGGAACCTGAACTGTCGTTTAACCCTTTCAGTCAGATGCCGGCCGTGTTGATGCATGAAGCCGATCTGGCCGCCACTGAGGCTATCCAGCCCGGCAGCCGGGTACGTTACCGGGCTTATTTTAATGGTACTGAGACCCAGTTAAAGCAACTCAGGGAGCAATCACAGCTGACACCGGATCAGCGCTGGATCAGTGAAACCACCCAAGGCCGGACCGGCGAGATGATCGAGCGGGTGCAGCAGTACCTTTCGCTGACCCTGATACTGGTGATCATGATGGCCACGGCCACTCTGGTGCTGACCTGTATGCACTACACCTCCAGCCGGACGGAAACCGTGGCCATGATGAAAAGCCTCGGTGCCGGTAAAGCCTTCTTGTGGCGGTGGCTGGCGAGGCAGCTGGGGCTGTTGTTTGCCATTGCCGCCTCGGCGGGCCTGGCGCTGGGGCTTTTTCTGGAGTGGCTGTTACGTCTGCCGCTTACTGATGTGTTACCGCAGCCGCTGCCCGAGATGGGAGCCATGCCCTGGCTGGTCAGCCTGCTGGTGGCGATCCTGGTATCGGTACCGGGCATCGGGATCGCACTGTGGCGCTTGCTGGATGCACCGGCTCTGGCTGTGATGCAGCGCCAGACGGCGGACACCAGTTCTAAGAAACGTTACCTGCTGATTTTGCTGCCTGTTGTTGCACTATTACTCTGGGTCGGTAATAACCCTATGATGTGGCTGACCCTGGCTGGTTTGTTTGTGTTGCTGGTGCTGCTGGCGGGCATGGGATTATTGCTGGTGGCCGGGTTGCGTCGTCGTCAGTGGGGACCGGCGATGACACTGGCTCTGAGTCGTATCGGTCGCAGTCCGCTGGCAAGCGGTGCCCAGTTGGCCGCCCTGACCAGCTCGCTGATGCTGCTGGCGGTTATCTGGCTGCTGCGTACCGATTTGCTGGCGGACTGGCAGCAGACATTGCCGCCGGATGCCCCCAATGTGTTTGCGCTTAATATCAGCCCGGTTCAGCATCCGGCCTATCTCAATGTGCTGGATGAGAGCGGCTTAATGCGTTCCGACAGTTATCCTATAGTGCGCGGCCGGCTGGTAACCATAAACGGCCAGAATCCAAGGGCTGAAGGCGCTGAAAACGGCAGTGAGAGTGATGAGCGTCAGGAAGGGGATGAATCCTTGCGCCGCGAACTGAATTTTACCTGGCGAGATTCCATGCCAGTACACAACACCTTAGTGGCTGGCGAATGGAGCAATGCCCCCGGCGGTGTGTCGGTAGAAACCGGTGTGGCAGAACGGCTGGGGATAAAACTGGGTGATACCCTGGGCTTTAACGTGAACAGTCAGGTGTTCAGTGCAACAGTTACCAGTCTGCGGGAGGTGGAATGGCGCAACATGCGGCCTAATTTCTACTTCATCTTCACACCGGATGTCATGGCTGATTTGCCTGCCACCTGGCTGGTCAGTTTCAGAGTGGCGGCAGAGCAGAGTGAGTTGGTGAACAAGCTCGGCCGAGACTATCCGACAGTCACCTTGCTGGACTTGAGAACCATGGCAACCCGTATTCAGGCCATACTACAGCAAGTGTCCTTGTCATTGTCTGTGCTGGCTTTTCTGGGGGTGTGCAGCGGCTTGTTACTGGTGCTGACTTTGTTACGCCTGAGCCTGTCACAGCGGCAGCAGGAAATTAAGCTCTACCGCACCTTAGGCGCCAGCCGAAGCCGGATCCGTGCCACCATCTGGAGCGAATATGGCCTGATGGCGGTACTGGCGGGGGTGATCGCCGTACTCGGGGCTGAAGCACTGGTGGCTTCTTTGATCAAATGGGGATTTGAGCTGCCTGTCAGCTGGCATCCGGGGTTGTGGCTGGTATTACCGCTACTCTCAATCGTGCTGATCCTGCTGATCATCAGTACCATGATGAAGCAACTGCTGCGTCCTTTGGGCCGATAGCGCGGTTGGGCCGGGTTACTCTACACGGGTAACCCGGCTTTCCTGATCGCTCAGGGCACTTTTCAGCGCACCTTCCAGCTCCGGGTAGCAGAAATGGAAACCATGGGCTTCCAGCTTAGCCGGCAGAGCACGCTGGCTGTCGAGCAGCATCTGGGCCGATTCTCCCATACCGAGGCGCAACAACCATTCCGGTGTGCTCATCACATGCGGACGATGCAGCACTCTGGCCAGTGTCTGGCTGAACTCTTTATTGGTCACAGGTTTGGGGGCCGTGAGGTTATAGGGGCCCTGAGCATTAGTTTGCTTGATCAGAAACAGTATGCCTTTCACCATGTCCTGCAGATGAATCCACGGGAAATACTGCTGTCCATTGCCAATCGGGCCACCCAGGCCCATTTTGTACAGCGGGACCAGTTTTGCCAGCGCCCCGCCGCCTTTGCCCAGTACAATGCCGGTGCGAAGCACACACACGCGGGTTTTGTCTGACTGCGCCGCCAGTGCCCGCTCCTCCCAGGTACGGCAAACCGTATGGGCAAAATCGTCGCGCTTAACATCGAGTGACTCGTCAAAGCCGTTGTGCTGTTGATCGCCGTAGTAGCCTACAGCAGAGCCGCTGATGAAGGTATGCGGCGGGCTCTCACCGGCCTGCAATCTGACCACCAGATCCCGGGTGAGCTGCCAGCGGCTGCGGCAAATCTCTTCTTTCTGTTTCTCTGTCCAGCGCTTATCAGCAATCGGTTCACCGGCCAGATTGATCACCACATCAAATTCATCCAGATTAACCAGTGAATCCAGGCTGGTGATGACTTTAATATGATGGCCCAGACGTTGATAAGCGCGGTTGGGGTTACGGCTGAGAACAGTTACCTGATCATGATTCAGATGAGGAAGTAGCGCTTTGCCAATAAACCCGGTTCCGCCGGTGATCAGAATATGCATGTCTCGTCCGCCTGTCTGACTGATAATTTATCCTTGTTTTGTCTAAATTATAATCAATCGGCGAGCTGTTCTCTGTTTTTCCAGCGCTTTCGGTTTTGACGTCAGTCAAAAAACGAGGATCAGCGATCAACATGACCCAGATCACGAGCGGGATCCAGAATATCCCTGACCCTTTGTTTGAGCTGTTTGGCATCAGGAAAACCGCCATCGGTTTTGCGTTCCCAGATGCGAACGTTATTGCAGAAGACTTCAAACCGGCCACCTGTGTCCGGGTGCAGGCTGACGGCGTCCAGATCTTCGCTGAACGTATGCAACAGCTCCTGACACATCCAGCTGGCCCGAAGCATCCAGTTGCACTGGCGGCAGTAGTAAATATCAATCACGGCTTTGCTGGCCGTTTGCGGTGTATTGTCAGACATAAGAATTCTCACATTCCGAATAACAGTTTGGCCCCGATCAGAAACGTCAGGGCTTCGAAACAGCGCTTGATCAGCTTATTGCTCTGCCTGATAGCCAGATGCGCCCCGAGGTAGCCCCCCAGCAATGAACCGGCAATCAGAATCGGCAGCCAGGGCCAGAATATTTCCGCGCCTGCCGCGTACATGGCGACCGCGCCTGTGCCGTTCCAGAATAAACCGACACTGATCATGGTTAACGCGACGGCCTGTTTATAGTCATACCCAAACCAGCGTATCAGAAATAAGGTCACAAACAGACCGCTGCCTGCGGTCAGCGAGCCATTGATCACTCCAATCCCAGCCAGACCCAAGCTGCCGGCGATCAGCCCTTTGGTATCCCGTCGGCGTGCATTTTCGCTCTGGCCCAGGCTGGGTTGATACAGGGAGTATACGCCAAGGCCAATGATAAGGATGCCAAGGGCGGACTCGGCTATTCGGCCCGGTACAAAGAGAATGGCATTGGCGCCCAGGATGACACCTAAGGTACCGGATGCAATGACATAGCCTGTCATTGACCAGTTCAGCTTACCGGATCGGATATGTTTGACGGCTGCACCCAGCCCCAGCGCGACGCTGGCAATTTTATGGGTAGCCAGCGCCACGGAAAAGGGCAGGCCCAGAAAAATCAGCAGGGGAAACTGGATCAACCCGGCACCGCCGCCGGACAAAGAGGCCAAAGTGTTGGCAAACAGGGAGCCAATGAAAAGTCCGAGAGAATTCAACCAATCCATGTATCTTGCTGCAATCCTTAATTATTCAGACTTCACAGCATACGGATTATGAATAGTCTGGCAATGAGAATAGGGTGCTGCAAAAAAAATACCCCGGCGATGCCAGGGTATTTTCTTCGTTCGATTAAGTGGAGACTTAAGCGTTTTGCTCTTCAGCCTGCTTGGCCTGAATCGCGGTCAGAGCGATGGTATAGACGATGTCGTCTACCAGCGCGCCACGAGACAGGTCGTTCACCGGCTTGCGCATGCCCTGAAGCATTGGACCGATAGACACCAGCTCGGCAGAACGCTGTACCGCTTTGTACGTGGTGTTACCTGTGTTCAGATCCGGGAACACGAAGACAGTTGCTTTACCGGCAACCGGTGAGTCCGGCGCTTTAGATTTTGCCACGTTTTCCATGATGGCGGCGTCGTACTGCAGCGGACCGTCGATGATCAGGTCAGGACGTTTTTCCTGCGCAATACGTGTTGCTTCACGGACTTTATCAACGTCTGCACCCTGGCCCGAGTTACCGGTAGAGTAAGAGATCATTGCTACGCGCGGTTCAATACCGAAGGCTTTGGCTGAGTCCGCCGACTGAATGGCGATTTCAGCCAGTTGCTCAGCGTTCGGATCCGGGTTGATGGCACAGTCACCATATACCAGAACCTGATCAGGCAGCAGCATGAAGAAGACAGAAGACACCAGTGACGCACTTGGCGCGGTTTTGATCAGCTGCAGCGGCGGGCGAATGGTGTTGGCTGTGGTATGTACCGCACCCGAGACCAGACCGTCCACTTCGTTTTGTTCCAGCATCATGGTACCCAGTACAACTGTATCTTCCAGCTGTTCACGGGCAACCACTTCGGTCATGCCTTTGTTCTTACGCAGCTCAACCAGACGAGCCACATACTGCTCGCGCACAGAGGCCGGATCGATAATGTCAACACCGGCACCCAGTACCACACCTTGCTGTTCGGCAACGCGTTTGATTTCCGCCGGGTTACCCAGCAGCACACATTCAGCAATACCGCGTTCTGCACAGATAGCAGCCGCTTTTACTGTACGTGGCTCATCACCTTCAGGCAGCACGATGCGTTTTGCCGCGCGGCGGGCATATTCTGTCAGTTGGTAACGGAAAGCCGGCGGGCTCAGGCGGCGTTCACGGGCAGAACCTTCGCTCAGGGATTCGATCCACTGGCCATCAATGTGGCTGGCCATGTACTCGTTGACCATCTCGACCCGCTCTTTATCGTCAGCCGGTACTTCCAGGCTGAAGCTCTGCAGGTTCAGAGAGGTCTGCCAGGTGTTCCCTTTGGCAATCATCACAGGCAGGCCGGTTTCGAAAGCACGCTTGCACAGTTTTTCAACGGTAGCAGGCAGTTCATAGCCACCGGTCAGCAGCAACGCGCCGATTTCCACACCGTTCATCGCCGCCAGACAGGCAGCCACAACCACATCAGGACGGTCTGCTGAGGTTACCAGCAGTGAACCCGGACGGAAGTGCTCAACCATGTTAGGGATAGAGCGGGCACAGAAAGTGATGCTCTTAATGCGACGGCTGTCGATTTCACCCGGGTTGATAATGTCAGCATTGAGGTGCTTCGCAATATCGGTTGCACGGGTAGCGATCAGCTCGGCATTGAAGGGTGCACAGCCCAGCACGCGAATCGGGCTGGAGTTGAACACTTGCATCACTTCAACGTGAGTGGGCATCACAGAGTCAGAACCGTCGAAAATCTCAGACAGATCCGGACGGGTACGGCCTTCAGCATCCACAGGGGCATTGAGTTTGTTCACAATCACACCTGAGATGTGTTTGTTCTTAATACCGCCAAAGTTAGAGCAGGCAATTTCAATGCGCTCTTTCAGCTGGGCTGGGTTATCTGTACCCGGCGAGACCACGAACACGATTTCCGCGTCCAGTGTCTTGGCAATTTCGTAGTTGATCTGGTTCGCAAACGGGTGCTTGCGGGTGGGTACCAGACCTTCAATCAGGGCCACTTCAGCGCCTTCAGTGGCTTCTTTAAAGCGTGCAACGATATCTTCCAGCAGCACGTCGCTCTGGTCGCTGCGGATCAGTTCATCGGCTTCAGCCATGGACACCGGCTGAGCAATTTGCATGTCGCTGTTGGCACGGATAATCGACGTTGTCAGATCCGGCTGATCGCCGCCGTGACGAGGCTGGGCGATAGGTTTGAAAAAGGAAACACGGACGCCTTTGCGCTCCATAGCGCGAAGCACACCCAGGCTGACGCTGGTCAGGCCGACTCCGGCACCGACCGGAATGAGCATTATGGTACGTGACACAGTCAATTCCTCAAACTGTTAGCAAACGGTAGAAAGGGAGGTCAGGCTGTCGGACAGCAACTCCCGATTATTATCATTCTTGATAGAAAAAGGCCGACTAAGTCGGCCAATTGGTGTTGCTTAGATGTTGGTCAGGCGTGCTGTATCTTCAGCAATCACCAGCTCTTCATTGGTCGAGATAACCATGGCCGGTACGCGGCTGTTGTCTGTCGTGATCACACCTTCGCCACCGAAACGGGCTTTCAGGTTCTTTTCACTGTCGACTTCGATACCGAAGAACTTCAGGCGGTTCAGCACCATTTCACGGATTGGGGCAGAGTTCTCGCCAATGCCGCCGGTGAAAGTGATCGCATCCAGCTGACCGTCCAGCGTCGCTGTGTAGCTGGCCACGTATTTCGCCAGGCGGTGGCAGAATACGTCCATCGCACGGGTCGCTTCTTCTTTCTGACCGTAGTTGTCTTCAACGAAACGGCAGTCAGAAGTGACTTCTGTCAGGCCAGCCAGACCGGATTCTTTGGTCAGCATGGTGTTGATTTCGTCAACAGAGTAGCCCAGAGAGTCGTGCAGGTGGAAGATGATAGCCGGGTCGATGTCGCCACAACGCGTGCCCATCACCAGGCCTTCCAGCGGAGTCAGACCCATAGAGGTATCAACAGACTTACCATTCTTGATTGCGCAAACAGACGCGCCGTTACCCAGATGGCAGTTAATGATGTTCAGTTCGCTTTCTGCTTTACCCATGCGGTTAGCCGTTTCACGGGTGATGAACAGGTGCGAAGTGCCGTGCATACCATAACGACGAATGCTGTGGTCTTTGTACAGCTTATATGGCAGCGCGTACAGGTACGCTTCTTCTGGCATAGTCTGGTGGAATGCGGTATCGAATACTGCAACGTTCTGCAGAGCCGGGAAGGCTTTCTGAGCGGCTTTGATACCAATGATATGTGCTGGATTATGCAGCGGTGCCAACGTAGCGCACTCTTCAATGCCTTTCAGCACGGCTTCATCAATCAGAGCTGATTGTGTGAACTTCTCGCCACCGTGAACCACACGGTGACCAATCGCTTTCAGGTTTTCAGCCAGCTCAGGCTTGGAAGCCAGAATAGTTTCTACCATGAAAGCCAGTGCTTCTTCGTGTGCTGCACCATTACCCAGTTGAGCTTCGTGTTTGGCACCATCAAGTTTCCACTTGATACGGGCTTCTGGTAGGTGCAGACATTCTGCAAGACCTGTCAGGTGCTCATCACCTGATACTGCGTCGACGACAGCAAACTTCAGAGAAGAACTACCGCAGTTAAGAACTAAAACCAGCTTAGACATGTGAGTGACTACCTATATAATCTGTCTGAAAGTTGATATTCAATTGAATAAGCGTTAACCATAGAATAGTCGACCCAGTGTATGGCGAGACTAAACCAGGTATTTTTGCTTCTGTCCGTAGAAGTGAAATGCAAACCTGAGGAGTTAACTTATCCTTAATTTATTGCGATAACAGGGTTATCGGCCAACAATTACCTAAGGCGTGCATAGGATAGCCCTTGTTGGTCGATATAACAAAAAAATTTTTAAAAATTAATTCATGGTAGATTGATTGTTGTTTGTTTTGAAAATTTACAGTATTTGTTGAGGCTGGTGCGATATGAATCAGACAAAAATCTGGAAACAGGTCCAACACGGCCAGCATTACATGTCGGTATGGCCAATGCGCAAAGAGCTGGCTGTATTGTTTCCTGAACAACGCTATATCAGGGCCACCCGATTTGCGGTGCGTGTGATGCCCGCTGTGGCCGTGATGAGCGTTCTGAGCCAGATGGCTTTTCATAATTCCTCTGGTTTGCCACTGGCGATGGCAGTGGCCTTGTTTGCGCTCAGTATGCCGTTGCAGGGCCTGTTGTGGCTGGGGAAACGCAGCCGGACAGCCTTGCCGCCCTCACTGGCGAGCTGGTGCCGTGAAATACACGGCAAAATTTTAAGTGAAGGCTATTCCATGCAGCCGCTGAAAGAGCGGCCTCGCTATCTGGAGCTGGCACAGGTGCTGGACAGAGCCTTTAAGCAGTTAGATAAGGCCTCTCTCGAACGCTGGTTCTGATTGCCGTTTTGCGGGGTGATGTGCTGCGGATTTTCCCTGTGTTCAGTCTGCAAAGGCGATTAGGAAAGGCGAAAAACGGTTAAAGTGAACATGTGGCAAACAAAAAAAACGGACAGGGATATTCCTGTCCGTTTTTTGTTTGCTATCACCGGCGATTCAGCTGGCCAGATAGCGGCGGATTTGGGCCTCTATGCCCGGACCATCGATTTCCAGTTCAGCATGCAGTTCAGCTTGAGTGCCCTGATGGACAAATTTGTCCGGCAGGCCGATTTGCAGCACAGGCTTAATGCGTTTGTCTTTCATCAAAAACTCGATCACACCGGAACCGGCGCCGCCGGCGATGGCATTTTCTTCCACCGTGACCAGCAGATCATGGTTGTCGGCCAGCTCGCGAATCAAGGCTTCATCCAGTGGTTTGACAAAGCGCATGTCAGCAACAGTGGCATCCAGGGCTTCTGCCGCTTCCAGCGCATAGCTCAGTGTGGTGCCGAAGTTCAGGATCGCCACTTTTTCACCCTGGCGGCGGAGTATCCCTTTGCCCAGTTCCAGCGCCGTCATGGTGGCATCTGGTGTTACACCGGTTCCGCTGCCTCGCGGGTAGCGCACTGCGCTGGGCCCCTGATGCTGATGACCGGTATAGAGCATCTGGCGGCACTCGTTTTCGTCACTCGGTGTCATGATCACCATGTTAGGAATGCAGCGCAGGAAGCTCAGATCAAAGGCGCCCTGGTGGGTCTGGCCGTCAGCCCCGACCAGTCCGCCACGATCTATCGCGAACATCACAGGTAAATCCATAATGGCGACATCGTGGATCAGCTGATCATAACCGCGCTGCAGGAAAGTCGAGTAGATAGCGACAACCGGGTGATAACCGCCAATAGCCATACCGGTCGCCAGTGTTACCGCATGCTGCTCAGCGATGGCGACATCAAAATACTGATCCGGGTATTCTTTGGAGAACCGGACCAGGCCGGAACCTTCACGCATTGCCGGTGTGATGGCCATCAGCTTGCTGTCTTTCTCTGCCATATCACATAGCCAGTCGCCGAAGATTTTCGAGAAAGTCGGTTTGCTGTCTTTGGCTTTCGGCAGCGGGTTCTGGCTCAGATCAAACTTTGGTACGGCGTGATAATTGATCGGATCGGCTTCCGCCGGCGCATAGCCTTTGCCTTTTTTCGTCATGATATGAAGAAATTGCGGGCCTTTGAGGTTGCGCATATTTTTAATCGTACGCACCAGCTCCTGCACATCATGGCCGTCGATAGGGCCGATGTAATTAAAGCCCAGTTCTTCAAACATAGTGCCTGGCACGACCATGCCTTTGAGGTGCTCCTCGGCCCGGCGGACCAGTTCTTTAATCGGTGGTGCGCCTGAGAGAACCTTCTTGCCGCCTTCGCGAATGCTGGCATAGAAATTACCGGACAGCAGACGTGCCAGATGATTATTGAGCGCACCTACGTTCTCGGAGATCGACATTTCATTGTCGTTGAGGATCACCAGCATGTCGCTGTGTACATCACCGGCATGGTTCATGGCTTCGAAAGCCATGCCCGCGGTAATGGCCCCGTCACCGATCACGCTGACAACTTTGCGGCCCGCGCCTTCACGCTCGGCGGCAATCGCCATGCCCAGGCCGGCACTGATTGAGGTAGAGGAGTGGCCGACAGACAGCACGTCATATTCACTTTCTTCCCGCCAGGGGAAGGGGTGCAAACCGTTTTTCTGGCGAATGGTATTTAAACGATCGCGACGCCCGGTCAGGATTTTATGCGGGTAGGCCTGATGACCGACATCCCAAATCAAATGATCGAAAGGTGTGTTGTACACATAATGCAGGGCAACCGTCAGTTCTACGGCGCCCAGACCCGAAGCAAAATGCCCGCTGGACTGACTCACAGAGTTGAGCAGATACGTCCGCAGCTCATCGCAGAGCGCAGGTAAACTGTCCACCGGCAGTAAACGGAGTTCGTCCGGTGTATTGGCTAAGGCCAGATGTGGGTATTTAGAAATATCCAATGTCATAACAAGTCGGCGCTTATACTGTTTTAGTTGTTGCGCTCGATAACGTATCGGGCGAAAACTTCTAATGAATCTGTATTGTAGGGTATAGCTTCCAGGGCGTGTAGGGCTTCCTGGTATAGCTGGCGAGCTTTATCCTGTGCGCCTGCTAATCCTAGCAGGGCAGGGTAGGTGCTTTTTTCCAGAGCGGCATCTGATCCCTGGGGTTTCCCCAGTGTCTGAGTATCGCTGATCACATCCAGAATGTCGTCCTGAACCTGAAAGGCCAAGCCAATCGCCTCTGCGTACCTGTCCAGCTGTGGCAGGATGGCGACCCCTTTTTCACCGGCCGCCAGAGCGCCAAGGCGCACCGCACAACGGATCAGTGCCCCGGTTTTGTGTCTGTGTATCGTTTCCAGCTGCGCCAGACCGACACGCTTGTGCTCTGCAGCTAAATCCAGCATCTGTCCGGCACACATACCGGATGCGCCGGCAGCCTGAGCCAATTCGCGAACCATGGCGATGCGCTGGCTGTTGCCCTCGGCACTCAGCCGGCCAGAAGCCAGTATTTCAAAAGAGAGTGTCTGCAAGGCATCACCGGCCAGAATGGCAGAGGCTTCATCAAAGGCAATGTGACAGGTCGGTTTGCCCCGACGCAGTTCGTCGTCATCCATAGCAGGAAGATCGTCATGGATCAGCGAATAGGCATGAATACACTCTACTGCCGCCGCCGGGGTATCCAGATCATTGATATCCGCTCCCAGCATGCTGCCTGTGACATAAGTCAGGAAAGGCCGGGCACGCTTTCCGCCCAGCAAGGTGCCGTGCCTCATCGCCTGAACCAGAGGCTGATCGGTAAAGGGCAACTGACTCAGCCAGTGTTCCAGCTGATCATTATTACGGGCCGCGTACTCGGCCAGTTGTTGAGAAAGGCTGTTAGTCATCGCTCGGTTCAAAGTCCGTTAGTGGCGCATTGTCGTCAGCTTGCAGCAAAATCTCAACCCGTTGCTCGGCCTGGGTCAGTTTTTGCTGGCTGTTGCGGGCCAGGGAAATGCCACGCTCAAATTTTTTCAGCGCGTCTTCTAAAGGGATATCACCGGATTCCAGCTCGTTGACTATCACATCGAGTTCATTCATGGCCTCTTCGAAGGCCATCTTTTCTGGTTTTTTAGTCGCCATATCCGGTCCATTGATGGGTTGTGAGCGCGTTTGGAGGTGCGCCCGAAAATGAGGGGAAAATAGCGCACAGGCTATGCCGGGTCAAATTATGGCACAGGGAAGTGTGCGCATTACAGTGTTATTTTTATGGTTTTTATACCCTGTGCTGCTTTCTATCGCCCATTGCAAGAGGAATGCAATCACAGATGACAGGCGGAAGTTCGGTTTTTCCCAGCAGAGCACAAAACCAAGGGTTAATCAGTGCTAAACCAAAATCCAAAGGTGCCGATACAGGGTGAGTAAGTTAGAATAGCGCCAGTTTGAGCTGGCCAGAGTAACCCGGACATCCTTGATGTTACTTGGGTTGATAAGAAAAAATTACAGAGGAGTGATCCGTGGATTTGGCAACCCTCATAGGCTTAGTTGGTGCCTTTGCTTTTGTCATTATGGCGATGCTGCTGGGTGGCAGCCTTGATATATTTTTTAATGTGCCCTCTATTTTGATTGTATTGGGCGGGACATTATTTGTTGTATTAATGAAGTACAGCCTGTCGCAGTTTTTTGGCGCCGCCAAAATTGCGGCCAAAGCCTTCATGTTTAAAACAGACGACCCGGAAGATTTGATCGCCAAGATTGTTGAAATGGCGGATGCGGCACGTAAAGGCGGCTTTCTGGCGCTGGAAGAAATGGAAGTCAATAACAGCTTCCTGCGTAAAGGGATTGATTTACTTGTCGACGGTCACGACGCCGACGTAGTGCGTTCGACATTGCAAAAAGACATCGGGCTGACCAACGAGCGTCATGAACGGGGTGTCGGTATTTTCAGCTCATTAGGTGAAGTTTCACCTGCGATGGGGATGATAGGTACCCTGGTGGGACTGGTCGCCATGCTGACCAACATGGACGATCCGAAATCTATCGGCCCGGCTATGGCCGTGGCGCTGTTAACCACCTTATACGGTTCGATCCTGGCCAACATGGTCGCTATTCCTATTGCTGATAAACTGTCATTACGTAAAAACGAAGAGCGCCTTAACCGCCGCCTGATTCTTGATGGGGTACTGGCCATACAGGATGGCCAGAATCCGCGTGTGATTGACGGTTTTCTGAAAAATTACCTCCATGAAAAACAACGCCGTACTGACGTTGATGAATAAGGAGGCTGGTGATGGATGAGACCGAATGCAATTGTAAGAAAGGGACACCGGCCTGGATGGCAACGTTCGCCGATCTGGCGACCCTGCTGATGTGTTTCTTCGTGCTGCTGTTGTCATTTTCTGAGCTGGACGTCCTGAAGTTCAAGCAAATTGCAGGTTCTCTGAAATTTGCCTTTGGTGTGCAGAACATGGTGGAGGTGAAAGACATTCCAAAAGGCACCAGTGTTATTGCACAGGAATTTCGTCCGGGGCGGCCTGAGCCCACCCCGATTGAAGTCATCATGCAGCAAACCATTGACATGACGCAGCGGACGCTGGACTTTCATGAAGGTGAATCGGATAAGGCCGGCGGTACGAAACGCGAAGCCGGTAAGCTGACTGGTGGGCGCTCCGAGCATACCGCCACCCAGATGAACCAGAATACTCAGTCGGAAATGACCCAAGCTCAGCAGCAACTGGCTGATGTCTTGCAAACGGCCCTTGAGCGAGAAATACAGGAAAATCTGATTGAGGTTGAAAACCTGGGTCAGCAGGTGGTGATCCGTATTCGTGAAAAAGGGGCATTTCCGGAAGGGTCGGCTTTTCTGCAACCCAAATTTCGTCCGCTGGTGCGCCAGGTGGCTGATCTGGTCAAAGACGTGCCTGGCGTGATTACCGTTTCTGGTCATACTGATAATCAACGTCTGGATTCAGAGTTGTATCGCTCCAACTGGGACTTGTCGGCACAGCGAGCTGTGTCCGTTGCTCAGGAAATGGAAAAAGTGCAAGGCTTTGATCATAACCGGATGCGTGTGCTGGGACTGGCAGATACCTCGCCGCTGGACAGCAATGACACCCTGGATGGACGTAAACGTAACCGCCGGGTAGAAATTGCCATCATGCAGGGTAAACCGCATTTTACCAATGAACTGACCAGCGACCCGGCAGGGGAATCTGCCGTCCCGTCAAATTAAGCCTACAATCTGAATAAGGACATGATGCGCGTTCGCCTGACAGGGCGAACACGCATCAGGCGGCGAGGGCAAGAGCCATGATGGACCGCGTGTCTGTGAATCTCTGCAATCGCCGTTTTTCTGATAATCCTTTGTATTTCAGCGACCGCTTGCTTGCTGTATAATCCGCGCCTTTAGTTAGGCCCTGTGAAGCGAAGCATGTTATGAAATTTATTGTAAAGCCCCATCCAGAGATTTTTGTAAAGAGTGAATCAGTGCGGAAGCGCTTTACCAAAATCCTGGAGTGCAATATCCGCATTATCCTTCAGCGCCTGTCTGATCAAGTGGCTGTGTACAACCGACGCAGCTACATTGATGTCACAGTGAAGGACGACAGCCTCCGTGATCAGGTTCTGACCGTACTGACCCAGACGCCTGGGATTCATCATGTGCTGGAAGTCAAACAAACCGGTTTTACCGATATGCACGATATCTTCGAGCAGACTCTGGCCCATGTCGGCAACGAGCTTGACGGCAAAACCTTTTGTGTGCGCGCCAAGCGGGTTGGTAAACACGATTTCACCTCCATTGAGCTGGAACGTTACGTCGGCGGTGGTCTGAATCAGGCCTTTGAAAGTGCGAAAGTGCAACTGAAAAATCCGCAGGTGACGGTCAATATTGAAGTGGACGGCGAGAAACTCAACCAGGTGCTTGCCCGCCATAAAGGGCTGGGTGGCTTCCCGCTGGGTACTCAGGAAGATGTATTGAGCCTGATCTCAGGCGGTTTCGATTCCGGTGTGTCCAGCTATCTGCACATCAAGCGCGGCAGTAAAGTGCATTACTGTTTCTTCAATCTTGGCGGTCCGGCACACGAAATTGGTGTGAAGCAGGTTGCTCACTATCTGTGGAAGAAATTCGGCTCTTCGGCCAAAGTGAAGTTCATTGCCATTGATTTTGAACCTGTTGTGGCAGAAATCCTGGAAAATGTTGATGACGGCCAGATGGGCGTGGTGCTCAAGCGTATGTTCATGCGCGCGGCAGGCCAGGTTGCTGAACGTTTTGGTATTCAGGCACTGGTGACCGGCGAAGCATTGGGTCAGGTATCAAGCCAGACGCTGACCAATCTGCGTCATATCGACAACGTGACAGATTCGCTGATCCTTCGTCCGCTGATCAACTGGGACAAAGAAGATATTATCAATATTGCCCGTGATATCGGTACGGAAGACTTTGCCAAGACCATGCCTGAATTTTGTGGTGTGATTTCGAAAAGCCCGACCGTGAAGGCGGTGAAAGAGAAACTGGAAACCGAAGAAGCCAAGTTTGATTTTGCGGTGCTGGATCGTGTGGTGAGTGAAGCCCGTATCCTTGATATCCGCGACATCGAAAAAGAAAGTCAGGAGCAGGCGCCTGAGATTGAGTTGGTGGATCAGATTGACGGCAACAGCACAGTGCTGGATATCCGCAGCCCGGATGAAGAAGATGAAAGCCCGCTGCATATCGAAGGGGTTGAAATCAAGCATTTGCCGTTCTACAAACTGGCGACCCAGTTTGGCGATTTACCTCAGGATAAAACCTACCTGCTGTATTGCGCTCGCGGTGTGATGAGCCGCTTACAGGCCCTGTACCTGAAAGAAAATGGTTTCGATAATGTGAAGGTTTATCGCCCATAATCTTCCATTGCTTTTCGTTCCCTCCCCTTGGCAAGGGGAGGGCTAGGGTGGGGTTCGTGAGGCGTTCTCGACTTTGCGTCAGTGCCTTTTAACCCCCTCCTAACCTCCCCCTTGAAAAGGGGGAGGGATCGTACCGCGATGACTGAGACCATGAATATTCCCTCCTCTTATGAATTACGAAGGGGAGGGAATATCAGCTTTTCCCAAGCACGTCATAACTCATACTTGGCCACATCACCATAGGTTCTGCCACTTTGGCGGTTGTTGCTTTCCCCAGCAGCAGGGTGATGATTTCCAGTGCAAACTCTTGCGAAGTGCCCGGTGCCTGGCTGGTCAGCAGATTATTATTCACATCAAACATCACGCGACGACCTTCACGGCGACGGTGCTCAGGAATACGATCAACAAAGGCCGGGTGAGCCGTCATCAGCGCGTCCGGATACAGCTGGTGATGTTCCAGCACCACAGCAGGTGCGGCACAGATCGCCGCCACAAGCTTACCGTCGTATTTATGCTGTTTAATGAATTCAACCGTCAGCGTGCTGTCTCTGAGATATTCTGCGCCAGGCAGCCCGCCGGGCAGTACCACGCAGTCGAACGGTTCATCCGCAATCTCAACCAGCGGGCAGTCCGCTGTCAGTGTAATGCCCCGCGAGCCTTTCATCGCCAGTGCCCCATCCTCAGCCACGCTGGCAATGGTGACTTGCATGCCGGCCCTGATCAGAATATCAACCGTGTTGATGACTTCCATTTCCTCACTGCCGGGGGCAATACAGACCGCCACTTTGGGGGGCCGGACTGAGGATTGTTGTGGATTAGCCATAGTTTTGCTCCAAATGTTTTATCTGTTGCCACAAGGCGACGTTCGCCGGGGTGGCAAGCTGAAAGTGGTGTGCCTGCTCAATCAGAAAGCCGGTAATGGCGTCGATTTCTGTCGGCCGCCGGTTGGCAACATCCTGCTGCATGGATGAGTAGTTGGCCGCCGTGGCTTTGATCACTGTCAGGGTACGTTGCCAGAGATCGTCTGCGCTGGTGGTGTAGCCGACGGCTGTCATGACAGCCGTAACTTCGCGGCAGACAGCCATCAGTTCGGCACTAAAATCCGGCGCAGCCAGATCGCCATTGCGGCATTGGTGGATGGCCGTCAGCGGATTGATGGCGCAATTGATCGCCAGTTTCTGCCATTGCGGATAGTGAATATCATCATGCCACTGGCAGGGAGCCAAAGCCGTGTCCAGCATCCCAGCCAGTGCCTGCCACTGATTGCCGGCTGCATTTACAGCGCCCAGCCAGGTCGGGCCAGATCCTGTATGGCGTACGCTGTGGCTGTCGACACGTAACGCCGCCTGAGAGGTGGTTGCATACAGTACCGGGTTATCTGGCAGCAGTTGCAGCACCTCGTTTTCGGTACCCATGCCGTTGTGCATCACAATCACAGGCGTTGAGGCGTCCAGCCAGGGGGCGATGCTCTTTATTGCCTCGGAGACCTGAAAGGCTTTTACTGTGATCAGAACGATATCGCTGCAGGTAAGCTGGTCGGGCTGATTGCAGCGAAAGGTGAAAGTGTCCAGATTCGTCGTATCAATACCTTGCCAGTTCAACGTATAGGTACTGTCAGTCTGGCGGCGCCAAAGGTGTACGGTGTGGCCTTGTCTGGCCAGAGCTCCTGCCCAGAGGCTGCCTATGGCGCCAGCGCCGACTAAGGTAATGTTCACGGTATTGCCTGTTGGGAAAGGGATCACTGAAGCCTATTGTAGCGGCTGTGAAATCAAGGGGTAAAGCAAAAGTCCGGATACCTGAGTACCCGGACCGGATGTTATTCAGAATTTATAGGTGACAGAGAAATAATGGGATGGGCCGGTTGACTCAAAGCTATCTGAATCTTCAATCAGGTAAACATCATAGAAGAGTTTCAGGCCGTATCCGACGGAAAAGCGATCGGAGTGCCAGTAAAGCCCGTTGAACCAGTTCCCGCCATGTGTGGCCTGGGAATTGCCGTTAAACTCATCATCTGCCCCGAACTGGTAATCAATATAGCCCTGATAGGAAATGAATGAGCCATTATCAAAGGTATAGAAGGGTTTAAACCAGTTGGTGGATATCTGGTAGCCGTTCCAGTCTTTCGCGTTGACATCATACAAGCCATACAGATTCAGGCCCACTTTACCAAACCAGGGCACCATGATATCGGAGCCAATCCCCCAGAAGGAATTATTGACGTCATGCGCACCGCCTCCCCAGTTGAACAGGGTGGCAAAATAGAGTTCCTGCACCGGGCCGAATGAGAGATCGGTTTTGGTTAATGCATCGAGCGAAACCCGTGGTGCAAACTTCATGAACATTTTGGGTCTGTCTTTCTTGTCACTGGCATCGCTTTCTGTCAGATCGAAGAAATCCACATAGCCGTACAGGTCAAAAATACCCGACCGACCACCAAATTCCATTTCCAGATAGTCATGACCGGATGGATCGCTGGGCGCACGGGGATACTCTTCCAGTGCGTACATCAGATTGAACTGAAACCATTTATAGTCATTTTTATGGATATCGCCGTCAGTGTAGTCAGCGGCAAAAGCGGTTCCGGGACATACCAGTGCTGCTCCAAGAGCCAAAGCTAAACGAGTCTGTTTCATGTTGGCGTTCTCACTTATCGTTTATCGTTGCCATTGCTTAGTAACACTTCTGCCAAGAGGCTTGTTTCTTAACAGAAAGACAGTGTCTAACTTAAAAGATTAGTGGATTGCGGATGGGATGCCTTAGAAGTAAGAAAATAATCTGTGCCCTGGGGAGTGATACAGATCGTAACTTTAGAAATCAGTCAGAAAATCAGTCAGATGAGAGGGTTTGGCAGGAGAATAAAATCGTCTCAGGAGTTAGAACGAAAACAAAGGCGCCGGGAAGGCGCCTTTGCAGGATTCAGAGTGTTGCTCAGGGCAAGCCTTAGAACTTGTAAGTCACGCTGACATAGTGGCTGATACCGGTCGATTTGAGGGAATCAGAGTCTTTAATACCGTACACGTCTTTGTAGGCTTTCAGGCCGTAACCCACCGCATAGCGCTCAGAGTGCCAGTAGATACCGTTGAACATGACGCCGCCGTTGCTGGCAGAAGAGTACTCTTCTTTCATCTCAAACTGGTAATCAATGTAGCCCTGGTATGACACAAAGCTGCCGTTGTCCAGGGTATAGAAAGGTTTGAACCAGTTGGTCGAAATCTGGTAACCGTTCCAGTCTTTTTTGTTCAGGTCATACAGACCATAGACGTTCAGACCCACTTTACCCAGCCAAGGTACGTTCACGTCTGAGCCCAGCCCCCAGAAAGAGTTGTTTACGCTTCCTAAATTAGCTGAACCGTCTTGGTTAGTTGTTGCTGCGCCGTTCCAGTTAAACAGGGTAGCAAAGTACAGTTCCTGGACCGGACCAAAAGACAGATCAGAGTAAGTCAGTGCATCCAGAGATACACGTGGCGCAAACTTCATGAACATTTTTGGCGCAGTTGCTTTATCGCTGCTTGGGCTGTTGGTCAGGTTGAAGATGTCGACATAACCATATAGATCAAAGATACCGGAACGGCCGCCGAATTCCATTTCCAGATAGTCGTGGCTGGATTCGCCTGGCAGCTCGTCAAATGCGTACATTAGGTTGAACTGAGACCATTTGTAGTCGTTCTTGTGGATATTACCGTCGGTGTAATCAGCAGCATTTGTAGCAGCAGACAGGGAAGCTGCCAGTACACTCAGTGCAACAAGGGATTTACGCATCGTCAACTCTCGCTAATTGAATTAAAACACCGGACTTTTTTGACCAGTCCGTATCAATGGCGGGAAGTGTATTGTTTGATGTCACTAATGTGAATGTAACAAAAGACCAGTTGTTTTTTGATTGTGAGTTTGATCTTGTGTAATGGATTGCAAAAAAAATCAAAAGTGATTTTGATCTCTTTTTGTTCGCTATTGGATGTAATTTTTCTGATCTAAATGAGTAATAGGTCAGTTATTGCCCATGTCTGGTATGCGGGAAAGTTAACTGAGATCAAATAAAGTCAACTTGAGAGTCAGAATTATCAACAGATATAGAAACAGAAGGGGAGGAGGGCAAGCTATCTGGCCTGACATGTTGGAACGCTCAGGCCAGATAAAGTTCCCGGACAAGGTTATTTAGTTCTGATGAGGGGCGTATTTCGCCACCGCTTTGATGAGGATCAGTACAGGTAAGCCGATCAATGCGGTACTCAGAAAGAACATGTTATAGCCCCAGTGATCAACAAACAGGCCTGAAAAACCGGCAAGAAATTTCGGGAACAGCAACATGATGGAGCTGAAAAGGGCATATTGGGTAGCAGAGAACGCCACGTTGGTCAGACCGGACATAAAGGCAATAAAGGCAGCGGTGGCAATGCCCGCACTCAGGTTATCAATCGAGATCACCAAAGTCAGCATAGGCAGGCTGTTGCCGATATAGGTAAAGGCCATAAACAGCAGGTTAGTGAATGCGGCCAGCACAGCGCCCAGAGCCAGAATCCGCAGCGTGTTATAGCGGTAAATTAATATACCGCCCAGGCCCGCACCAGCCAGTGTCATGATTACGCCGTATATTTTCGAGACAGAAGCTACTTCGGTTTTACTGAACCCCATATCAACATAGAAAGCATTGGCCATCACGCCCATGACGACGTCTGAGATACGGTAACAGCCGATCAGCGCCAGCAGCAGCAGGCCGGCTCTCCCATAGCGCGAGAAGAAATCGATAAAAGGCATGATCGCAGAGGTATAAAACCAGGCACACATATGGGCCAGCCAGTGCGGCATGTTCCCGGCTGCCAGTCTTTGGCGGATCTCCGCTTCCAGCGCATCCATTTCTTTGCCGTTACGTGCTGGTTCATGAATGCAAAGCGCGGTGATCAGGCCGACGGCCATAAAGCCGGCCATGATGAAATAGGCAGTTTTCCAGCCGATAGGGTCATAGCCGGTGTCTGAACCGAATAAAGCGGCAAAAGCCAGTGCGCCAGCGCCAGCCATGATCATGGCCAGTCGGTAGCCTGTCATATAAGCGGCAGCCAGCGCGGCCTGCAAGCGTTCCGTTGCCAGTTCTATCCGGTAAGCATCAATCACTATGTCCTGCGACGCGGAAGAAAACGCCACTATCACAGCAAATACCGCTAACTGGTATAAATCAATCTGCGGATTACTTAGCGCCATACCGCACAGTGAGGCGATGATCAGCAGTTGCGAGAATACCATCCAGCCACGGCGACGCCCCAATAAGCTGGACAGTACAGGAACGGGGAAGCGGTCTATCAGTGGTGACCATATCCATTTAAAGCCGTATGCGAGCGCGACCCAGCTGAAATAGCCAATGTCAGTACGGCTGACTTCTGCTTCACGCAGCCAGAATGACAGGGTACCAAAAACCAGCAAAATGGGCAGACCGGACGAAAATCCGAGTGCCAGCATGATGAGAACTTTTTTTTCGAGATATACGCGCCACCCGGTGTTCGGGCGATCGTCGACGGTATGCTCCATGTGGAGTGGCCTCTGCTACTGAATACTATCTGGTTCCAGATTTAGCGCTATAAGGTAACAGCAAGCGCGGGTGAGAAAAACCATCGGAAAGTCAAAGTGTGGTGAGTTTGGGGGCAAAGTACTGCTTTAGGGGCGAATGCCCTGCATTTTGTCGGGTGCCTCACCGATACCCAGCAGGAATTTAGCGCCGGCAGTGACACGAAACTGGATAAAGCAGTTGCCCAGCAACTGGTGTTCTTCCAGCGACTCCATCAGATGCAGCAGATACCAGTACACGGACTCGTAGGTATTGTCAGGCGTACCGCTGGGGATCGACAGCAGCCACCAGTCATGCAGATGCTCTGTGCAGGTTTTTTTTAAGGAGTCGTAGCTGGTATCACCATTAATGGTGCCCAGCATAGAAACAGCCAGAGCGGGCGCGTAATCAGTAATGTGACTGGCAATTTGCTCTGTCGGCACATCCGGCATTGAGGAAACAAGTTTGAGCATAGGCACCACCCTGGCCGAAGATTAACGGCCAGGGGCGTCAATCTACTTGTTGATTAGGTTAATAGCTTTAATAACTATAGGCTGCTGAGGCACATCTTTCATACCTATTGAGCGGACTGTTGTTGTAGGAATCGCGGCCATTTTTTCAATAACTGAGAACCCTTTCACAACTTTTCCGAACACCGCATAACCCGGCTTGCCCGAGCGGCCGTCAAGAAAGGTATTGTTCTGGTAATTGATGTAGAACTGACGAGTGGCTGAATCGGCCACTTGTGTCCGCGCCATTGCTAGGGTGGCTCTTTGGTTGCTCAGGCCGTTATCTGATTCATTCTTGATAGGCTCGTAACTCGGGCGCTGCTGTAAATCGGCATCAAATCCACCGCCTTGCGCCATGAATCCCGGAATAACCCGGTGGAAAATGGTGCCCACATAGCTGCCGTCTTCGACATAGCGCAGGAAGTTTTTGGTGGTGACTGGCGCTTGCTCTTCATTCAGCTCAACCACAAATTCGCCCAGACTGGTTTCAATGGCAACCTGAGTGGCGGCAGAGGCTGAAAACGAGAGTGCCAGCAGGGTGGCAGTGATAAAATGTCGCATTACAGGTTTTCCTCCATGTAGCTGTTCAGTTCAGTATCAGACTGGATGTCACGAAGTACAGCATCCATCAGACCCGTCATCGCCACTTCCATTGACTCCGTTGACGCTGTCATCGCGCCTTCCCGGGATGATTTACCCGCATAACGTTTAATGAATTTTCCGTTGGGGGTTGTCAGAACCAGCTGCAGCTGCAACTTGCTGTTCAGGGTGTGGCTGAAGGCGCTCTGCTTGACATTGACTATGGCTTCAAGAATATCCAGTCGCATTGTGTTCTGGCTTTCGTGACCAATTTGAAGGCCCTGAGAGGTCAACTGACGAGAAAGTGCGTCTTGTAATGTCAGGCGCAGGTTTTCTTTCGCGTGCAAGGGGTGAACGTTTTGATTGCCGTTATCTACCACTGCAACGAACTGGGCGGTGCGCAGGTCGCGGCTTTCAAGGGTCAGGTTTTGCCCCTCCAGGTCTGATTGTTTGGCCAGAGAAGGGGAGGGTTGGATAGAAAGCTGGGAGTCAGTCGGTGCCGTACAGGCAGTCAGCGCCAGCAGTGATACGGCGAAAATGAAGGGTTTCATCCGGTTTGTTCCTTATTAAACTGGCTGTCGTCAGCCGCAATGAGCAAAATTATGGGCTTATTTTTCAGCTTGATAAACCACAAATTTATGGTTCTGAGCAATTTTATGTACTTTAGCAAACAGGCGCTTAAGCTTTCCATCATAGCCAAGATGACGATTACCGATCACAATCAAACGTCCATGTTGCCTTAGGCTTTGCTTTGCATCACAGAACATTTGCCAGGCAATATGATCGGTAATGGTATTTTGCTGGTGGAAAGGTGGGTTGCATAACACCAGGTCTGCGTTGCTATTTGCCATACTTTCCAGGCAGTTATCTACTTTAGCCTCGAGTTGAGCCGGGTTAGTCAGATTCAGGTCAGCATTTTCCCGGCAAGACGCCACGGCCATGTAACTTTCATCGACACAAGTCACTGTTGCTTGTGGATTGAGCCTGGCTGCCTGCAAGCCAATGACCCCGTTTCCGCACCCTAAGTCGATAATGTGCTTCAGTGCCTGATCCTGAGGGATATGCTCCAGCAATAATCTGGCCCCGATGTCGAGACTTTCACCGGAAAACACATTGGCATGGTTGGTTAAGGTGAGTTTGTACTCAGGTACCTCCCAGCGCTGGGTTTCCGGCAGCGATGCCGCCAGATTTTTATCCGGCTGACAGAAAATCAGTCGTGCTTTTTTCATTGCCAGTGACGTACTGGTCGGGCCCAGATGTTTCTCGAACAGTTTGAGTGTGGAGGAATGTATGTCCCTGGCTTTAGCGGCAGCAATCACCACACAGTCTTCAGGTAAAGCGGCACAAAGCTGGGTAAGCTGCCAGATGAGCAGCCGGTTATTTTTGGGCAGCTTCAGCAGTACCAGCTGGGTCTGGGGTGGCACAGGAGCCAGGCAGTCAGCGAATTTGACGTCCGGCAGCGTGTTTGCGGCCAGATTGTGCTGGCTGGCCGTTCTTGCAATGTATGAGTCACCAACAGATACCGTCTGTCCCTGACGGGCGAACCAGCATGCTAAGGCACCAAAGCTGTCATTCATGATCAAAACGGGGCGCTCTGCATCCAGAGTGAGCGCCTGCTTCTGCCTCATGTCTTCAACCTGGTTGATCAGGTATTCATCCGCCGCATCCCAGGCTTGCAAAGTTTCATTTTGACGAATCGGGTATCGGTTCAGTTGCAGGGTCTGGCCGTGCAGGGTGAGCTCAGGTTTCATTCAGGCTATCTTTAGGGTATGTTGTCGGGTTGAATATTTTCGCAGATGCTGACGTAGCTGCAAAGACTAACAGTGAGAAGTGTGTTGTTATGGTGAGCATAACACAGCGATTTTCAGGATATCGCCGAATTTTCATTCGCTACTCTTGCACAGACACCTAGCATGCCAGCGTCAGGAGGCCATATGATCCAGGAACGCATTGAACAGAAACTGCAAGCCGCATTGTCACCGACCCATCTGGAAGTGCACAATGAAAGCTATATGCATAATGTGCCAGAAGGCGCAGAAAGTCATTTTAAAGTGATAGTGGTCAGTAATGAATTTGAAGGTCAGCGTCTGATTGGTCGCCATAGAGCAATTAATACAGTACTGGCAGATGAGCTGGCCAATCACATTCATGCGCTGGCGATTCACACTTACACACCGGATGAATGGCAGGCGCAGCAGTCTGCACCGGCTTCTCCCGCTTGTTTGGGTGGTAGTAAGTTTGGTTAAGATATGATGACTACATCAAGTGATTGAACAGTGGTGAATCGCTCGTTGATCAAAAACCGCATCTTGTTGCGGTTTTTTACAGTCCGAAGTTTGAAGTTGATAGTCATCAATAATTGAGGCATGGCGTAGTATACGCACCGTTAAGTCACAGAGTGTCCTGTGATTGTCCCGCTGCTGGTCTTGTGGCGCAGGGCTGCTTAGTTAGCAAGCCTTTTCTCATTTCAGGCGACTATAATGAGTCCCGAATGTGGTGAAATGTTCGGTGATGCCTTAGCTGCCGGATGAAAACATATGTTGCAAATTCGATGCGGTTTTGCGTCGAATTTTACTGTTTTATGACCATCGAATGCGTTAGTTTTACCGACTGTCCTTTGGTGTTGACGTTTTGATACCAATTTGTAAATAGCAGAAAAATACAATTTTCGAGGCGACAAGCAGAAGATTCAGCGCAAGTGTGCGTTGGGTCAAATTTATCTGTTCTCGTGATTATTAGCACATCAGCTATCGCTGAATTTCAGTTCGATTAGCGAGGTTTGCCATAGTAAAAACCTGTTGATTAATGCTAAAATCCGGCCCTCGAAAAAACTCGTCATCTTAATGTGTGATGGAAGAGTTAATAGGATGTTGCGGCGCTGGTTGCTGGAAAACCGGCCTCGGACCAAGGAAAGTCGTGTCTAAGTTGCGCAATAACAAGTTCTTTTTCCCGTTAATGTAGTGCAAGTGCGTATGATTACAATAAAGAAGGGGCTGGATATCCCAATTGCAGGGACTCCTACCCAGGCGATAAATGATGGTAAGTCCATCTCTCGAGTCGCCTTGCTTGGCGAAGAATACGTGGGTATGCGTCCAACCATGCATGTCCGCGTAGGGGATGCAGTAAAAAAAGGTCAGGTGCTCTTCGAAGATAAGAAGAACCCAGGCGTTAAATTTACTGCTCCAGCCAGTGGCAAGGTTGTGGAAGTCAACCGTGGAGCTAAGCGTGTGCTTCAGTCTGTTGTCATTGATGTTGAAGGCGATGATCAAATCACCTTTAACCGCTATGACAAAGCTGGGCTGGCTCAACTGGATCGCTCTGTGATTGTAGAGCAGCTGGTTGAGTCTGGTATGTGGACAGCGTTACGTACCCGTCCATTCAGCAAGGTCCCAGCGATCGATTCTGAAACACAGGCGATTTTTGTCAATGCGATGGATTCCAACCCATTGGCAGCCAACCCAGAAGTGATTATCAACGAACAAGGCGAAGCCTTTGTTGCTGGTCTGTCGCTTCTGTCTCGTCTGACCGGTGGCAAGGTGTATGTGTGTAAGTCAGGTGCAAGCCTGCCGCGCAGCAGCGAAGCCAATGTTGAAGAACACGTATTTAACGGACCGCACCCTGCCGGTCTGGTAGGTACGCACATCCATACTTTGTTCGGTGCTGACGCTCATAATGTTGCATGGCACCTGAACTATCAGGATGTGATTGCTCTCGGTCAGTTATTCCTGACTGGTGAGCTGTACACTCAGCGTGTTGTTTCTCTGGCAGGTCCTGCCGTTAACAACCCTCGTCTGGTTCGTACTGTTATCGGTGCGTCTGTCGAGCAGTTGACTGAATCTGAGCTGTTAACCGGTGAACTGCGTGTGCTGTCAGGTTCTGTCCTGAATGGCATTCCGGCGACTGGCCCTCATGCTTATCTCGGCCGTTACCACCTGCAGATTTCTGCGCTGCGTGAAGGTCGTGAGAAAGAGTTCATGGGCTGGATCGTTCCTGGTAAGAACAAATTCTCTGTAACACGTGCTTTCTTTAGCCAATTTTTCCCAGGCCAGCTGTACAACATGACAACCACTACCAATGGTAGTGAGCGTTCCATGGTGCCAATCGGTAACTATGAGCGTGTCATGCCGCTGGACATCGAGCCTACACTGCTATTGCGTGATCTGTGCGCCGGCGATACTGACAGTGCCCAGCAGTTGGGTGCGTTGGAGCTGGATGAAGAAGATCTGGCACTGTGTACCTTCGTGTGCCCAGGTAAGTATGAGTACGGTCCAATGCTGCGTGCATGCCTGGACAAGATTGAGAAGGAAGGATAATTCATGAGCCTCAAGAATTACCTCGAGCAGATCGAACACCACTTTGAGCCAGGTGGTAAGCATGAGAAATGGTTTGCACTGTATGAAGCAGTCGCCACCGTGCTTTACACCCCAGGTATTGTAACCCGTACCGGTTCTCACGTGCGTGACAGTATCGACCTGAAACGTATCATGATCATGGTCTGGTTGGCCGTATTCCCTGCCATGTTCTGGGGTATGTACAACGTAGGTCATCAGGCAGTGTTTGCCCTGAACCACCTGTATGCAGGTGATCAGCTGGCTGCCATTATCAGTGGTGACTGGCATTACTGGCTGACCGAGTCTCTGGGCGGCACCTTAGGTGCTGACGCCGGCTGGGGCAGTAAAATGCTGCTGGGTGCGACATACTTCCTGCCTATCTATGCCACGGTATTTATCGTTGGTGGTTTCTGGGAAGTGCTGTTCTGTATGGTGCGTAAGCACGAAGTGAACGAAGGTTTCTTCGTGACTTCGATTCTGTTTGCGCTGATCGTTCCGCCAACACTGCCTCTGTGGCAGGCTGCACTGGGTATTACCTTTGGTGTGGTCGTGGCGAAAGAGATCTTTGGCGGTACAGGTCGTAACTTCCTGAACCCGGCTCTTGCCGGTCGTGCCTTCCTGTTCTTCGCTTACCCGGCGCAGATCTCAGGCGATCTGGTGTGGACTGCCGCTGATGGTTTCTCTGGTGCAACGGCATTGAGCCAGTGGGCAACCGGTGGCCAGACAGCAGTGGTTAACACTATCACAGGTGAAGCTGTGAGCTGGATGGATGCTTTCATTGGACGCATTCCTGGTTCAATCGGTGAAGTGTCGACTCTGTTCATTCTGATCGGCGGTGCTTTCATTG
Organism: Photobacterium sp. WH77; assembly: GCF_022014395.1. Lineage (NCBI taxonomy): Bacteria > Pseudomonadati > Pseudomonadota > Gammaproteobacteria > Vibrionales > Vibrionaceae > Photobacterium > Photobacterium sp. WH77. The sequence goes on from NZ_JAKLTE010000006.1 coordinate 110,625, forward strand.
TGTATCTGGGCATTGCGTCCTGGCGCATTATTGCCGGTACCATGATAGGTATGGTTGCTGCCGCAACACTGTTTAACATCATTGGTTCCGATACCAACGCAATGTTCGCTATGCCTTGGCACTGGCATCTGGTACTGGGTGGCTTTGCCTTCGGTATGATGTTCATGGCAACCGATCCGGTTTCTGCTGCTTTTACCAATAAAGGTAAGTGGTGGTACGGTGCACTGATTGGCGTGATGGCTGTGATGGTACGTGTGGTTAACCCTGCGTTCCCGGAAGGCATGATGCTGGCGATTCTATTCGCAAACCTGTTTGCACCGCTGTTTGACCATGCAGTAATTCAAGGCAACATCAAACGGAGACTGGCTCGTCATGTCAAATAAGAATGATAGCTTTAAGAAAACGCTGATTGTTGTTGTTGTCCTGAGCCTGGTGTGCTCTATCGTGGTATCAACAGCAGCAGTCATGCTGCGCCCGATGCAGCAAGCGAACGCTAAGCTGGATGTTCAGCGCAATATCCTGTCTGTAGCTGGCCTGCTGCAAGAGGGTGTGAATGTTCCAGACACGTATAACAAGTTCATTGAACCAAAACTGGTTGAACTGAAATCCGGTAACTTCGTCGAGTCTGTCGAAGGTGAATCACCAGCAGAGTATGACCAGCGTGACGCATCAAAAACGCCGGCTCTTTCTGTGAAACTGGATCCGGCTGCTGATCCGGCGAAACTGATTCGTCGTGCGAACGTTGCCAAAGTGTATCTGGTAAAAGATGAAAACGGTCAGGTTCAGAAGCTGATTCTGCCAGTTAATGGTAAAGGCCTGTGGTCCATGATGTACGCATTTGTTGCAGTTGAAACCGACGGCAACACCGTGTCTGGCATCGCTTACTATGAACAGGGTGAAACCGCTGGTCTGGGTGGTGAAGTCGTTAACCCGAAATGGCGTGCACAGTGGGAAGGCAAGAAGCTGCTTGATGATAACTTCGAACCTGCCATCCGCGTTGTGAAAGGCGGCGCGCCGGAAGGTGATATTCATGGTATCGACGGCCTGTCTGGTGCAACGCTGACGAGTAATGGCGTTCAGAACACCTTCCAGTTCTGGTTAGGTGACAACGGCTTCGGTCCGTTCCTGGCTAAAGTGCGCAATGGAGGCCTGAACAATGGCTGATACTAAAGAAATGAAAAAAGTCCTGTTGGGGCCGATCGTTAGCAATAACCCGATCGCCTTACAGGTACTGGGTGTGTGCTCAGCGCTGGCTGTAACCACTAAACTGGAAACTGCGTTCGTAATGGCGCTGGCTGTGACCTTCGTTACTGCATTTTCCAACTTCTTTGTGTCTCTGGTGCGTAACCAAATCCCTAACAGCGTACGTATTATCGCTCAGATGGCGATTATTGCCTCGTTGGTAATCGTGGTTGACCAGGTGCTGAAAGCATTCGTTTACGACATCTCTAAGCAGCTGTCTGTATTCGTTGGTCTGATCATCACCAACTGTATCGTTATGGGACGTGCAGAAGCCTATGCAATGAAATCGGCCCCATTGCCATCTCTGTTGGATGGTATTGGTAACGGTCTGGGGTACGGCTTCGTACTGCTGACAGTGGGCTTCTTCCGTGAGCTACTAGGCTCAGGTAGCATCTTCGGTGTTCAGGTACTGCCGCTGATTTCTGAAGGTGGCTGGTATCAGCCAAACGGTATCATGCTATTGGCACCGTCTGCCTTCTTCCTGATTGGCTTTATGATCTGGACAATCCGTACTTTACGTCCGGATCAAGTAGAAGCGAAGGAGTAAGGGAAACATGGAACATTATATTAGCTTGCTGGTTCGCTCGATTTTCATCGAGAACATGGCACTGTCTTTCTTCCTGGGGATGTGTACATTCCTGGCGGTCTCTAAGAAAGTCAAAACCTCTTTTGGTCTGGGTATTGCAGTAACAGTGGTACTGACAATTGCAGTGCCGATGAACAATCTGGTTTATAACCTGTTGCTGAAAGACGGCGCCATTGTTGAGGGCGTTGACCTGACGTTCCTGAACTTTATCACTTTTATCGGTGTTATCGCGGCACTGGTACAGATTCTGGAAATGATTCTGGACCGTTTCTTCCCGCCGCTGTACAACGCGCTGGGTATTTTCCTGCCGCTGATCACCGTTAACTGTGCAATCTTCGGTGGCGTATCTTTCATGGTACAGCGTGACTACAACTTCGCGGAGTCTGTGGTATACGGCTTTGGCTCTGGTGTGGGCTGGATGCTGGCTATCGTTGCCCTGGCGGGTATTCGCGAGAAGATGAAGTATTCTGACGTACCTGCCGGTCTGCGTGGCCTGGGTATCACTTTCATCTCTGTAGGTCTCATGGCGTTGGGCTTCATGTCCTTCTCCGGTGTACAGCTGTAATCAGGATAATAAGGAATAATTCATGGATATTATTCTTGGCGTAGTTATGTTCACCTTGATTATCCTGGCTCTGGTATTAGTGATTCTGTTCGCTAAATCCAAGCTGGTACCATCTGGTGACATTACTATCTCAATCAATAACGACCCGGAAAAAGCAATCACGACCCCTGCGGGTGGTAAACTTTTGGGCGCACTGGCAGGCAGCGGCATCTTTGTCTCTTCTGCTTGTGGTGGTGGTGGTTCATGCGGTCAGTGCCGCGTGAAAATCAAATCTGGTGGCGGCGATATTCTGCCAACGGAACTGGATCACATCACTAAAGGTGAAGCACGTGAAGGTGAGCGTCTGTCTTGCCAGGTTAACGTGAAAGCCGACATGGACATCGAACTGCCGGAAGAAATCTTTGGTGTTAAAAAGTGGGATTGCTCTGTTATCTCTAATGATAATAAAGCGACCTTCATCAAAGAGCTGAAGCTGGGCATTCCAGACGGTGAGTCAGTACCATTCCGTGCTGGTGGTTATATTCAGATTGAAGCGCCACCACACCATGTTAAGTATGCTGATTACGACGTACCTGAGAAATTCCGTGAAGACTGGGACAAGTTCAACCTGTTCCGATACGAGTCAAAGGTTAACGAAGAAACAATTCGTGCTTACTCGATGGCGAACTATCCGGAAGAGGAAGGCATTATTATGCTGAACGTGCGTATCGCTACGCCGCCACCTCGTAACCCGGACGTGCCACCAGGTATCATGTCTTCGTATATCTGGTCACTGAAAGAAGGTGATAAGGTGACTATCTCTGGTCCGTTTGGTGAATTCTTCGCGAAAGATACCGATGCTGAGATGGTGTTTATCGGCGGTGGTGCAGGTATGGCACCTATGCGTTCACACATCTTTGACCAGCTGAAACGTTTGCAGTCTAAGCGTAAGATGACTTTCTGGTATGGTGCTCGTTCTAAGCGTGAAATGTTCTATGTGGAAGATTTCGATATGCTGCAGAACGAAAACGATAACTTTAAGTGGTACTGCGCCCTGTCTGATCCTCTGCCAGAGGATAACTGGGACGGTTACACCGGCTTCATCCATAATGTGCTTTATGAAAACTACCTGAAAGATCATGATGCACCGGAAGACTGCGAATACTATATGTGTGGTCCACCGATGATGAACGCTGCTGTTATCAGTATGCTGAAAGACTTGGGTGTTGAAGACGAAAACATCCTGCTGGATGACTTTGGTGGCTAATCCTGCCTGAGGTCTTCCTTTAAAATGGCTGATCCCTTGGGATCAGCCATTTTTCGTCAAGCCCTGCATAAATTCTTTAGCGCGTATCAATGCCGTGTGAGCGGTAACTGAGTGACATTGTCTGTATTTGGGAGATCCCTGCATGATGAAACTATTCACCCGGGCAGCTGTGCTGCTGGTGATGGCACTGGTTGTCAGTGGCTGTAGCGAGCAACGTCAGTTAATTCACCTGACCGGCTCAACAATGGGGACCTATTATTCGATCAAGTTGATTGAGCAGGAAGGCTTACCGAGCGAAGTGGCACTTCAGAAAGAAATTGATCGCCGCCTTGAATTGGTTAACGATCAGATGTCGACCTATCGTGAGGACTCCGAGCTCAGCCAATTTAATCAGCATCAAAGCCGTGAACCGTTTGCTGTGTCGGCTGATACGGCGACAGTTGTCCGGGAAGCGATTCGCTTGGCAAAACTGACGGATGGAGCGCTGGATGTGACGGTTGGCCCCCTGGTTAACTTATGGAGTTTCGGACCGGAAGCCCGTCCGGATGTGGTACCGACGGATGAAGAGCTGAGTGCTCGCCGTCAGGAAATCGGCATAGAGCATCTGAAAGTCGAAGGTAACGCTTTGGTAAAAGATTTGCCCGGACTGTATGTTGATCTGTCATCCATTGCGAAGGGGTATGGCGTCGATGTTGTGGCTGACTATATTGCTTCTTTGGGTGTAAATGACTATCTGGTTGAAATCGGTGGTGAAATTCGCCTGAAAGGCAAGAATCTGGAAGGTGTGCCATGGCGGATAGCCATTGAAAAGCCAACAGAAGATGGCAGCCGTTCGATACAGGAAGTGGTTGAGCCGGGGGAAATGGCGGTGGCCACTTCGGGTGATTATCGTAACTATTTTGAAGAAAATGGTGTACGCTATTCACATCTGATAAATCCTAAAACAGGTAAGCCGATTACCAACCATGTGGTGTCAGTGACTGTGATGCATCCGAAAAGCATGACAGCAGATGCTCTGGCAACGGCATTTTCTGTAATGGGAGAAGAGAAAGCAATTGCACTGGCAAACCAAGAAAAATTGCCAGTTCTGTTAATTGTAAGTACGGGAGAAGGCTTTAAGGAATATGCCTCTGATGCCTTTACGACTTACATGCAGAAGAAATAAGTTGAGAGCATAGTATGTTGGTATATGTAACAACCTTTGGTGTTTTTCTGTTGGTCATAGTCGCTATGGCTGTCGGCTATATTTTCCAGCGTAAAACGGTAGCTGGTAGCTGCGGCGGCCTTGGCGCGGTTGGCATTGAAAAAGAATGTGACTGTCCTGAGCCCTGTGATAAGCGTTTGAAACGTGAAGCTCGCGCCGCCAAGCAGGAAGAATGGAAGAAAAATCAGATCATCTGATTATGACTGGCGTTCTCGCTGAGTAAAAAGCCCGTGGTTAAAACCGCGGGCTTTTTGTTGCTCGCTATCTGCAAGGTGAGCACATATAATACTGTGTATAAATACAGCTATCTATTATCCAGCCACATGTTGAAAGCCGATGTTATGTCAGATAAAAACGTGACCAACAGCCATCAACGGAAAATTATCCATGTTGATATGGACTGCTTTTTTGCGGCGGTTGAGATGCGCGATAACCCTGAACTGCAACATGTCCCTATTGCTATCGGTGGGCGATCTGAACAGCGGGGAGTGCTCAGTACCTGTAATTATCTGGCCCGGCAATTCGGCGTGCGTTCTGCTATGCCGACAGCTCAGGCGATGCAGCTCTGTCCGGACCTGGTACTGGTGCCCGGCAGGATGGCTGTTTATAAAGAGGTCTCGCATCAAATCAGGGCGATTTTCCGGCGCTATACCTCGCTGATCGAACCCCTTTCTCTCGATGAAGCCTATCTGGATGTCACAGACAGCCTCCTGCACCGAGGTTCAGCGACTTTAATTGCTCAGGACATCCGTCAGGCTATCCGTGAAGAGTTGCATCTCACAGCTTCCGCAGGGGTGGCACCGGTAAAATTCATTGCCAAAATAGCCTCCGATATGAATAAACCGGATGGTCAGTATGTGGTGACGCCAGCCGGCGTGTCTGATTTTGTGGCCGAGTTGCCATTGGAGAAAATACCTGGAGTTGGCAAAGTCACCATCCAAAAACTGCACGATATCGGCCTGTATCTCGGCAAGGATGTACAAGCTTATGACAGGCGGGAGTTGTTAAAGCAGTTTGGCAAGTTTGGCCAATCACTGTGGGCGCGTGCACACGGCATTGATGAGCGTGACGTTGTGGTCTCGCGTGAGCGAAAATCTGTGGGTGTCGAGAGAACCTTTTCCCGCAACATTGTTGATTATGCTCAATGCTGGCAAGTCGTTGAGAAACTGTATCCTGAATTGGAAGCACGGCTCAGAAAAGTGCGTCCGGATCTGCGTATTGCCCGTCAGGGAGTCAAAGTGAAATTCGCCGATTTCCAGCAAACCACGGTCGAGCATAGTCAACCGGTATTGCAGAAGCAGCAGTTCGCCGCTTTACTGACCGAAGCCCTGACCAGACAAAAAGGGCGGGAAATTCGCTTAGTTGGTATCAGCGTCGGGCTGGAATCGGGCGTCAAAGCGCAGCAATTGTCGTTTGACTGGTAGGTGTGTTTTAGGAAACTCAGGTTTTCCGGAACAGACAAAGGGGAGCGGATACGCTCCCCGCTGCATTTATCAGGCTTTCACCGGGATCTGTTTCAGGATGGCGACCATTTGCTCCCAGAACAGGCCAACGGTTTTAATGTTCACCTTTTCGTCGGGGGAATGCGGAAATTTAATGGTCGGACCGAAAGAAATCATATCCATGTTTGGGTACGGCTCTTTAAACAAGCCACATTCCAGGCCAGCATGGATCACCATGATATCCGGGATATTACCGTAAATCTCTTTGTAAGTGTCGCGGAACAGATGCATCACTTCTGAATCCGGGTCTGGTTTCCAGCCCGGATAGGCGCCGGAGAACTCACACTGTGCGCCAGCCAGCTGGGCCAGGGCGCTCAGCGCGTGTTCAACACTGCTACGGCCAGAGTCAATCAGAGAGCGGATCAGACACAGCAGGGTCACGCGGTCAGTCTCTGTGGTGATCACGCCCAGGTTCAGTGAGGTTTCAACGACACCGGGAATGTCGTCGCTCATGCGCACAACACCGTTCGGACAGGCATTGATCAGTGCCAGAAGACGTTGCTGGCTGTCAGCACAGAGCACATCTACAGGCAATTCGCTGTTTTCAACCGACAGTTTGATACCGGTTTCTACGTTACCCAGCTCGGTATTCAGTATGTTTTGGAAATGACCGAAGCGATCCTGCAGCGCATCAGCCTGTCTGGCTGGCAGCGTAACGATGGCAAAGGCTTCGCGGGGAATCGCGTTGCGCAGTGTGCCGCCTTTGAGGCTGTGTACTCGCAGCCCCAGCTCTGCGGCATGGGCAAACAGGAAACGTCCCAGCAACTTATTGGCGTTGGCACGGCCGGTGTGAATATCACAGCCAGAGTGGCCGCCTTTCAGGCCTTTGATCATCAGTTTGACAGCAGTGTGCTCTGCCGGAACCGTCTCACGCTCAATCGCCAGAGATAGCTCGGCATCAACGCCACCGGCGCAACCCATGTAGATTTCGCCTTCCTGCTCTGAATCGGTATTCAGCAGAATATCGCCTTCCAGCCAGCCTTCCTGCAGACCAAATGCACCTGTCATACCGGCTTCTTCATCAATAGTTAGCAGTACTTCCAGAGGGCCGTGCTCAATATCTTTCGAGGCCAGTACAGCCAGACAAGTTGCCATACCAATACCGTTATCTGCCCCTAAGGTCGTTCCTCTGGCGGTTACCCACTCACCGTCGATATAAGGCTGAATTGGGTCAGCAGCAAAGTCGTGATCTGTGTCTTCATTCTTTTGCGGAACCATATCAATGTGTGCCTGAAGCACCACGCCTTTGCGGTTTTCCATTCCCGCAGTGGCTGGCTTTGTAATAAATACGTTGCCAGTGGGATCTCGGCGTACGGCCAGGCCTTCGGTTTCAGCAAAACGTATGATGTGTTGAGCCAATGCTTCTTCATGCTTGGACGGGTGTGGTATAGCGCAAATTTGATCAAAGAATTGCCACACGATTTGTGGCGAAAGATGGCTGATTTCAGACACAGAACTCTCCCTAATAAACTGTCATTCATGCTGCCTTACCCGGACTATCATAGGGTGAATTTCCGGGACAGGCAGATGAATATCTTACCTCAGCCACAGGGAGCTTGCTATTAATCCACTTTGCTTTTCGCTAAATCTTAAATTGAGAGATCTGTACATTAAGGTGACGACCACTAGCGAGCAGTTGCTCACTGGCCGCCGCAATCTGCTGACCCTGTGAAACATGGCTGTGACTGTGTTCACTCAGTTGCGACAGGCTGATGTTAATGGCTTCTGTCGCATCGGACTGCTGCTGGCTGGCATCGGCAATGTGTTGATTCAGATCTCGAATAGTATGAATTTGCTGACTGATCGCTTCCAGTGCATTGGCGACATCCTGGGCATGTTTTACCGTACTGGCTGACTGCTCACTGGTCTGGATCAGGGCGTTACTGACATTGCTGGAGCGATTCTGCAGCCGGGTGATAATGGATTCTATCTCATTGGTACTGGACTGAGTGCGGGTAGCCAGAGTACGTACCTCATCGGCGACTACGGCAAAACCACGGCCCTGCTCGCCAGCACGGGCTGCTTCAATGGCGGCATTCAGGGCCAGCAGGTTGGTCTGTTCAGCAATGTTGCGGATCACGTCCAGCACAGCTCCTATGGCTTCAGAGTCTTCGGCCAATGCTTGCGCACTTTTATTGGTTTCATCCAACAAGGCGAGCAGGGCACGCATTTCCTCTCCCGAGCGAGATACAACACTCAGCCCCTGTTCACTGTGAGATTGCGCTGTTGTTGCGGCGTCGGCAGCTGTTGCTGCCGAGCGTGCGACTTCCTGGTTACTGGAATGCAGCTCTGTCATGGCCGAGGCGACGGAATCCACCCCCTGATGCGCCTGACTTGCACTCTCGGCCGTGGTGTTGGCGACGGCATTGAGCTGACTGGCGGCCGAACTGATATGCTCACTGACGGGTTCGACAGCACGCAGCATGTCGGTGATTTTATCGGCAAACTGGTTGTAGGCAGTAGCGATGAGGCTCAGTTCATCATTACCCTGAACCGGCAGGCGCCGGGTTAAATCACCTTCACCGCGGGAAATATCCTGCATGGCCAGCAAGGTGGATTCACACGGGGCGGTAATGCTGCGGCCTATCACTTTGGCCAGAAGCAGCATCAGGATCAATGAAGCGGCCAAAATGAGCCCGAGGCGTTGTAACTCTGTGTAAAACAGCGCTTTGACATCATCGACATATATCCCAGATCCCAGAATCCATCCCCAGGGGGCAAATCCTTTTACATAGGAAATTTTATCAACAGGCTCAGAGTGACCTGGTTTTTCCCACTGATAATCGACAAAGCCCTGGCTTTGCTGCCTGACGATGTCTGCCATGCTGACAAACAGTGTGTTGCCGAGCGGATCTTTGAACTGGGAGAGATCTTTACCGTCCAGTTCGGGTTTGAACGGGTGCATCACCATGTTGGGATGGTTATCGTTAATCCAGAAGTAATCATTATTTTCATAGCGAAGGCTGGCGATGGCCAGTTTTGCCTGCTGTTGTGCTTCAATGCGTGTCAGCTGGCCCTGAGTTTCCTGCTGGTAGTAGTAAGCCAGCAAACTGTGGGCACTCTCGACCAGATTTCTGGTTTTATCTCGTTTTTGGTCCAGAAGGGTTTCCTGATAGCCAGATATAAAGGTAATCAGAGGGAGCAGGGTCAGAATGGTAATGATCAAGCCCAGCAGATACAGACGGCTGCTGATAGATAGTGAACGTAAGTGAAGGAGTTTTGTCATAGCGCTTTCTTCCTTGCTTGCACTCAGGCAAATGACCTTCACTGATGTTGTCTGCTTCTTCGGAAATTAGGTATGCCACTTTAGTCTCATTTGTGTGGATTTATGGCCTGGTTAACATAGTCCGTGGTGTAATAAATTACCGATAATGGGTGTTGTTGAGAGGTTAATTCACAAAAGTGTGACGTAGTTAAAATTAAGGTTGTAATTAAATTACCAAATGGTTATTATTATCCCAAGTTGAAAAACGATAGTTAGCACAGGGAAAGGTCAGTGCATTAACTCCAGGGAACCGAGATTGGTGGCCAGGTTGCTCTCAATTAGCCTCCAGGCAATAAAAATATATTAGGAAGTCGTTGTCATGAATGTATATGAATCCACAGCAAAATTTTGGAACAATAAAGGCGTTTTCAGTGGTGCGTTTAGCTACCCGCGATCTTTTGGTTACTGATAATTGAATTGCTCACGGCACACATCCCCCTGATGTGCCTGCAACTTTAGCGTTGCGAACAGATGTTCACCCCCTAACTTTCAAGACTAATCAGATAATTGCTCTGCTGCAGTGATTGCTGCCGACAGAGACCCGATGACTTAGTTTTGCCGCCACCCGGGAAAGGGTGGCGTTTTTTTTATCTTCCGCTTAACTCATTTTACTTTCACCCGGCATTTTTGATGATAATGTTGTGAAAAGGAATGTATTCGATTACACCCTGCCTAACAGAGTAAAGACTTCACTCTTTATATATGATTAAGCGTTTGCTTTTGCTGTGAAAAATTTAATCGCTTAAATATCAATCATGAATGGTTAATTTTAACTTGTTGATTTTTATTGTATTTAATGGGGTTTCGGTGTTGGGTTGGATTAAAATCAGCCATATATCTGACATTGACTGATATTTCTGACCCGTCTGGTAATTTACTACTGATAAGCCTATAATCGCCCCCCAAAATTACTGTGACGCAATCGTTTACTATTTGCTGTTATACTTTTTGCGTTTCAGAGGTAGCAAACACTTTTCTCCAAGGACCAGAGAGCAATGCTAGAGAAGCTGTTTAAGTTAAATGAAAACGGGACCAATGTTCGTACCGAAATGCTGGCTGGTGCGACGACCTTCCTGACGATGGCCTATATCATCTTTGTGAACCCGTCGATGCTGGCGGCGACAGGAATGGATAAAGGGGCCGTTTTTGTTGCAACCTGTCTGGCGGCGATGATCGGCTGTTTCATGATGGGCTTAGTGGCAAATTATCCGGTTGCTCAGGCGCCGGGCATGGGGCTGAATGCTTTCTTCACTTATTCCGTAGTTTTGGGAATGGGTCATACCTGGCAGGTGGCGCTGGCGGCGGTCTTCTTCTCGGGCCTGTGTTTTATCGTGCTCAGTCTGTTGAAAGTCCGCGAGTGGTTAATTCATGCCATACCACTCTCGCTGAGGACGGGCATCACGGCGGGCATCGGGTTGTTCCTGGCATTTATTGCCTTGCAAAGTGCGGGGATTGTCGTCGATAACCCGGCAACGCTGGTTCAGGTTGGTGACTTCACCAGTTTCCCGGCAGCCATGGCAGCGCTGGGTTTCATTCTGACCATTGCACTGGTTCATCGCGGTTTAAAAGCTGCGGTTCTGATTGCCATTCTGATCATTACGGCATTGGGGATTTTGTTTGGCGACGTCCAGTACCACGGCATTGTTTCTTTGCCGCCAAGTCTTGCGCCAACCTTCATGCAGCTGGATTTCAGCGGTGCCATGGATGTAGGCCTGGTGTCGATCGTCTTTGCTTTCCTGTTTGTGGATCTGTTTGATACCGCCGGGACGCTGGTGGGGGCAACCACCAAAGCTGGCATGGTCGACAAAGACGGCAGGATGCCGCGCCTGGGTCGTGCGCTGCTGGCAGACAGTACCGCAACCTCCGTGGGTGCACTGCTGGGAACATCCAACACGACGTCTTACGTTGAAAGTGTTGCTGGTGTTGCGGCAGGCGGTCGGACCGGTCTGACGGCTGTGACTGTGGGTGTCTTGTTCCTGCTCGCGCTGTTCTTCTCGCCGCTGGCGGGCATGGTACCTGCTTACGCGGCGGCCGGCGCATTGTTTTACGTCGCCATCCTGATGATGTCGGGGCTGAACAGCATTGACTGGCGTGACTTAACAGAAGCGGCACCTGTTGTTGTGGTCTGCCTGCTGATGCCGTTAACATATTCCATTGCAGAAGGGATCGCGCTGGGCTTTATCAGCTATGCAGCGATCAAGTTGCTTAGTGGTAAAGGACGCGAGGTGAATATCAGCGTCTGGGTTATTGCCGTGCTGTTTGCAGCTAAAATCATCTTTTTATAATTTGTTTATCGACCAGCGGTTTTTATTCGCTGATTTAGAGGTTCATCGGATATGAGTAATAAGTTCGTCATCACCTGGGACAACATGCAGAGTTACACACGCCAGCTGGCTGAGAAGCTGCTGCCGGCTGAGCAGTGGAAAGGCATTATCGCTGTGAGCCGTGGCGGTCTGGTACCGGCTGCCATTCTTGCGCGTGAACTGGGTATTCGTCATGTTGATACAGTCTGTATTTCAAGCTATGACCACGATCATCAGCGTGATATGAAAGTACTGAAAAAAGCAGAGGGTGATGGTGACGGCTTTATCGTGGTGGACGATCTGGTGGATACAGGCGGTACGGCTGAAATGATCCGTGCTATGTACCCGAAAGCAAAATTCGTTACCGTGTGCGCCAAACCTGCCGGTAAACATCTGGTTGATGATTATGTTGTCGATATTGCTCAGGATACCTGGATTGAGCAACCCTGGGATATGGCTGTGACTTATGTTGATCCAATTGCCAAGCGCTAAGTAAAACAGCTGCCCGGCATTTTTTCGAAAAGGAGCGAACAGGCTCCTTTTTTTGTGCCTGCCGTTTGGGGTAATGGCTGAGAAAACATATACAATATAGCCAGATTTAATGTTATCGCTGTGGTGGCGGTAGCAGGTTCTGAACCGACAAATGCAGGAGTCAATTGTGTCTGAGCCTTCTAAGGTAAACTTGTCTGAAAAATTGTTTGCTCCTCGTCAAACGACCAAAGAAACCTCGAGTCTGGTTAAACTGGCCCATACTTCATCCCAGGAAGTTCATAACGCGCTTGATGGGGACAGTGAAAGTGGCTGGTACCGGGTTCTGCGACGTCCGCAATGGATCTGGCAAGGCGTTGATCCTATTGAAATGGAAAGTGTCTTTGCCAAAATTGCCAGTGCCGAAGCACAACGCACCAATGATGAGCTGCTGGATACAGTGATCGGCTACAAGCCTGGTAACTGGGTCTATGAATGGTCGCAGCTGGGCAGTAAATACCAGCGCTTAAGCCGCGAGAGCCTGGATAAAGGCGACAAAGAACAGGCCGCTAAGCTGCTGCTTAAAGCGAGCACCCATTATGGTATTGCGGCCTATCCGCACCTGAAGGGGGATGAGCTGGCCGCCCAGGCGGAGCTTCAGGCGACCCTGACCTACAAAGATGCCACCGAACTGATGCCGCATCAGGTGAAAACCATTGATGTCTCCTACCAGGGCAAAAAATTTCAGGCTTTTATTCACTTGCCTTGTACCGACAAGCTGTTGCCGACCGTGATTGTCAGTGGTGGTCTGGATACATTGCAGACTGAGCTGTGGCCCTTGTATCAGGATTACTTCGGACCGGCCGGTTTTGCGATGATCACACTGGATATGCCATCGGTTGGCCACAGTGCGGCCTGGCCATTAACCGAAGATACCAGCCGGCTTCATCAGGCATTGCTGCAACAGGTGCGTGATGTGCCCTGGGTTGACCATAACAGGGTCGCGATGCTGGGGATACGCTTTGGCGGCAATGCTGCTATCCGGCTGGGGTTTCTGGAGCCGACACGGCTGAAAACCAGCATCAGTATTGGCGGTATTATTCATGGATTACTGAGCCAGCCTAAGTTGCTGAACAGTATGCCCAGAATGTATCTGGACATGTTTGCTTCACGGATGGGGAAAAACTGGGTGTCTAAAGCAAGCCTGGTTTCGCATATGAGCGCCTGGTCGCTCAAGCAGCAGGGGTTGCTCGCCCGTCGTAAAGTCGACATCCCTATGCTGGGCGTCAGTTTAAAAGATGATCCTGTTTGCCCTGAGACGGATAACCAGCTGATTGCTTTATCAAGCAGGGGCGGGAAAGCGGTGACTGTACCTGCGGCACCTTTGCACGATGGCTACCACAGAGCGATGAGCACGGTAGTCGACTGGTTGAAGGACACACTGTAAAGGTCGCTTTGTCTGGTCCGAGGATGTAAATAATATGTTGCCATTTCATTGGCCTTGTGCGTTAAATGGTCATTCCAACAAGGGATATTTTCAGAAAGTTGCGCTTTTTTTGAACTCCGACTAAGGATGGACATGCTATGCCAACACAAGTCATTTTTCCTCCTCATGGCCGCCTGATGACCAAGCTGACCGCGCTTGGCCCGTATCTTCGCCAGCAGCACTCATCCGAAGGGCATTTTTTCTTCGATTGTCTTGCCAGTTGCATTAATGCCAAGAAAGCACCGGAAGAACGTGAGTTCTGGGGCTGGTGGCTGGAAATGGTTGAAACAGCGGCCGGCTATCAGTATCGCTATTATTTCGGGCGTTATGACATCAATGGCGACTGGCTGGAAGATAAAGTGCCGGCCAAACACCTGGAGCCAGTTCAGCAGACTCTGGATGATTTTTATCAGAAGCTTATCACTTTGCTTGAACAGGAATACTCGCTGACGCTGAGCCCGGCCTCGGATCTGTCAGCACCGACTTTATCCGTTTCGGCCTGATTTTAGTATTAAACCCTGAAAAAACAGAAAATGCGCCGCTACCGGCGCATTTTTCTTGTGCTTTACGGTCGGGGTTGATAAAACAAATGCCATTCATCCGCATCCTTTTTGAATCTTCATGGCAGACAATCACGAAAAACACGCCAGTGAGCAAAGTGCTCACCATACAGAGAAAGCTGTAATACAGACCATAGTGGTGAAACTGGGGACCAGTGTGCTGACTGGCGGCACCCTCAAGCTGGACCGGGCCCATATGGTTGAACTGGTTCGTCAATGTGCTCATTTGCGACAGCAGGGGCATCAGGTGATTATTGTGACTTCCGGCGCCATTGCCGCAGGTCGCGAGCATCTGGGCTACCCTGAGCTGCCGAAAACCATGGCCAGTAAGCAGTTGCTGGCAGCCGTGGGCCAGAGCCGTTTGATTCAGGAATGGGAACAGCTCTTCAGTATTTATGGCCTGCATGTGGGTCAGATGCTGTTAACCCGTGCTGATCTTAATGACAGAGAGCGTTACCTCAATGCCCGGGATATGCTGCTGGCCTTGCTGGAGCACGGGATTATTCCTGTCGTGAATGAAAATGATGCCGTGGCAACGACTGAAATTAAAGTGGGTGATAACGACAACCTCTCTGCGCTGGTTGGTATTCTGGCCGGTGCAGACAAGCTGTTGCTGCTGACCGATCAGCCAGGGCTGTTTACTGCCGACCCGCGCAGCAACCCGGATGCGGAACTGATACGTGAAGTCCATACCATTGATGAAACCCTGCGTAAGCTGGCCGGTGGCAGTGTCGGCGGATTAGGCACAGGCGGTATGGCGACCAAACTGCAGGCGGCTGATGTAGCCCGCCGGGCAGGGATTGAAGTAATTATTGCTGCGGGCAGCAGACCGGAAGTGATTGCCGGAATAGTGAAGGGCGAGCAATTGGGCACGCATTTCCTGCCGCTGGAATCACCACTGGAAAGTCGTAAGCGCTGGATTCTGGCCGGTCCTCCTCCTGCCGGGGACATTATTGTTGACGCCGGGGCGGCTATGGCCGTGACACAGCGCGGCAGCAGCTTGCTGGCGAAAGGTATTACTGCGGTGAAAGGCGAGTTTGAGCGGGGCGAAGTGGCCCGCATATACAGCGCCGATGGCATTTTGCTGGCCCGCGGCATTAGCCGCTATTCAAGCCTGGATATCGCGAAAATTGCCGGTAAACACAGCCAGGATATCCACAAGGTACTGGGTTATGAATACGGGCCGGTTGCCGTACACAGGGATGATCTGGTACTGATATAACCAGAAACAGATAATCAACCCCAAGCCTGTTCAGATGGCTTGGGTTGAATTGACTTGGTAGAGACAGACCGACAAAGGGGAACAGGGTGGAATTGCAAGCAATGGGACAGGCAGCCAGGCAGGCTGCTTTTACACTGGCAACGACAGCAACAGCGCAGAAAAATCAGGCGCTGGCGTTTATCGCCGATGAACTGGAAGCCCGTCAGGCAGAAATTCTGGCAGCCAATGAAAAAGATCTGGCTGCGGCGCGCGAAAGTGGTATGTCTGAGGCGTTGCTGGATCGGCTGATGCTGAATGCATCGCGTCTTGCGGCCATCGCCGGTGATGTGCGCAATGTGATTGGTTTGCCGGATCCCGTTGGTGCCGAGTTGGATTCTCGTGTGCTGGAAAATGGTATGCGCCTGAGTCGCCGCCGTGTTCCGTTAGGTGTAGTGGGTGTGATTTATGAAGCCCGCCCGAACGTGACGATTGATATTGCAGCGCTGTGTCTGAAAACCGGTAACGCCAGCATTTTGCGCGGGGGACGGGAAACCTTCCATTCCAATATGGCGCTGGTCAGTGTTATTCAGCAGGCGATGGAAAAAGCGGGCTTGCCTGGCGCATCGGTGCAGTATATTGCCAAACCGGATCGCGAGCTGGTCTCTGAGCTGCTGACCATGGATCAGTATGTCGATATGATTATTCCCCGTGGTGGTGCCGGCCTGCATAAAATGTGTAAAGAAAAAAGCACGATTCCTGTGATTATCGGCGGCTTTGGTATCAGCCATGCCTTTGTCGATCAGTCTGCTGATTTGGTGCGCGCGCTGGATGTGGTGGAAAACGCCAAAGTGCAGCGTCCGTCCGCCTGTAATGCTCTGGATACACTGCTGGTTCATGACGCGGTGGCAGCCGATTTTCTGCCTGCACTGGCAGAGCGCATGAACCAGAACAAAGTGACGTTGGTCGCTGAGGGTAAGGCGCTGGAGATGCTGCAAGGTCAGGCCGCTCAGCTGCGCGAGGCACAAGAGGGAGATTTTGATACCGAGTGGCTGAGTTATACCCTGGGGGTGAAACTGGTGCCTGATGTGGAAGCGGCTATCCGTCATATGCAGGATCACAATGCCAGCCATTCCGATGCCATTCTGACCAATGATCTGATGTCGGCTGAGCGTTTCATCAATGCCGCAGGTTCTGCCGCTGTGTATGTCAACGCTTCAACCCGGTTTACCGATGGCGCACAGTTCGGACTGGGCGCAGAGGTTGCGGTGTCTACCCAGAAACTGCATGCGCGAGGCCCTATGGGGCTGGAAGAGCTGACAAGCTACAAGTGGGTTGGGCAAGCGGATTATCTGTGCCGCCGCTGAGGCCAGGACAGCGCTGAATGAGTAAAATAACCGGTTCAAAGCAACCGGTTATTTTTTGTCTGTCGCATCGTTCTGATCTGCTGCATCGTCCTGGGGGTGTTTATGCTTCAGGTTCTCGACTTCCTGCTGTTTTCGTAACAGCTCCTGGGTTTTGTCATGGCGGCCAAATTTCATATTGGCCGTGTATTTAATGGCGGCAATATTGCTGACCACCACACTCACAATGATGATAGAGATAACCCAGGGATTGAGCAGCCATTCCATCTCAGACCTCACAGATGTTGTTGATGTACTTACTATAAAGCGTATCAAGGTTTGCCAGAATATGCGATTTTCCTGCAACAGGTTGATCGCCTATCACAGTGGCAAGCTGGCTTGGCGTTAGCTGTTCCCGAAGCGACTGACTGACAGGAAAATAGCTGATATGCCAGGGCTCGACAGCGACACCTCCTAAATCAACGGCATAAGGCCGGTAAAAACCAAAACGGCCCATATTGTCCGTCAGCCAGGTGTTGAACGCAGCCTGATGTCCGCCTTCTTCGTATTCCCAGGGCTCTAACTGTAACTGGGTGTCTTGCGGCAGGCAGTTGCTGGCATAGACATCCAGATCCGTTCCCCAATGATGGCGGCTGGCACCGGGCAGAGCCGACCAGCGTAAAATCGCCCGGATCTTATCAAGTTCGCTCAGACAGCTCGTATCCAGCGGCTGGCTGCAGCTGTCCAATATAGGACGCACGCCGTTGAACTTGTTATTCCAGATCAGCATCTGGCGCTCAAAGGAGCGAAAAGCGCTGGCAATCGTCAGCGCAAACCCGGCGTCAGTGGCCGCCTGCTGTAAGGCGGCCAGCGCAGCATGAACGTCCTGATGAATCAGGCGGTGCTGATACTCACAGAGATGGCTTTCATCCAGCCCTGTGAGTTGCTCCAGCGTCAGTGTGCTTTTACTGAGTGTCATGCCAGGGCTTTTTCCATCACTTTCTGGTACATATCGGTGAGCTTTTCCAGATCGGCCATCTTCACACATTCGTTGACTTTGTGAATGGTGGCATTAACCGGCCCCAGTTCGACCACCTGTGCCCCGGTGCGGGCAATGAAACGGCCATCCGAGGTTCCGCCTGTGGTCAGCAGTTCAGGACGCTTGTGGTTCACGTCTTCAATGGCGCAGACCACGGCTTCGAGTAAGGTGCCTTCGTCGGTCAGGAAAGGGTGACCGCTGAAAGTCCAGATAAGATCATAATCCAGCCCGTGGGCATCCAGCACTGAATGGACTTTGCGCTTGATGTCCTCCACCGTCAGCTCGGTACTGAAACGGAAATTGAACTGGACGTGGAATTCACCGGGGATCACATTGGATGCGCCTGTACCTGCAGCGACATTGGCAATCTGAAAACTGGTCGGTGGGAAGTAGTCGTTGCCATTATCCCACACCGCGGCAGAGAGCTCGGCCAGGGCCGGCATCGCTTTGTGAACAGGATTATCGGCCAGGTGAGGGTAGGCAACATGGCCCTGGACACCTTTAACAATCAGATCGCCCGTGATGGAGCCGCGGCGGCCGTTTTTCACCACATCGCCGACTTCATGGGTGCTGGATGGCTCACCGACAATGCACATGTCGATTTTTTCATTACGCGCTTCCAGTGTATCCACCACCCGCGTTGTGCCATTGATGAAGGGGCCTTCTTCATCAGAAGTGATCAGCAGGGCGATAGAGCCTTTGTGATCCGGATTCTCAGCCACAAAACGTTCAATGGCAACTATCATGCAGGCCAGCGATCCTTTCATATCGGCGGCGCCGCGGCCGTGCAGGTAACCGTCAATGACTGTGGGTTCAAACGGCGGCGTGTGCCATTGCGCTTCCGGTCCGGCGGGCACAACATCCGTGTGACCGGCAAACACAAATAAGGGAGCCTCTGTGCCACGGCGCGCCCAAAAGTTGGTGGTATCTTCAAATACCATGGTCTCAATCTTGAAGCCCAGTTTTTCCAGTCGGGCAATCATGACATCCTGACACCCGGCATCTGCTGGGGTGACTGATTGTCGGCTGATAAGGTCTTTGGCCAGGGCGATGACTGGGCTGTCTGACATCCGTGTTTCCTTCTTAATATTGCGTAGTTAATGTGATTGTGAACGTTAAGCAAAAATGGCCTGATACTGATCCGGTTTGAATCCCAGGTGGTAACTTTGGTTGTGAACCAGTAAAGGGCGTTTGATCATGGCCGGTTGTTCCAGCATTAATGTGAGTGCGCTGTCGCGGTTGAGGGTATTTTTCTGCTCGTCACTCAGCTGGCGGAAAGTGGTGCCCCGTTTATTCAGCAAGGCTTCCCAGCCCAGTTCGGCTTCAAAGGCTTCAAGGAGGCTGCGATCCAGGCCGTCAGCACGGTAATCATGAAAACGGTACTCGATGCCTTGCTCATCCAGCCACTTTTTCATTTTCTTGATGGTATCGCAGTTTTTGATCCCGTAGGCGATGGTGCTCATAATCTAACCTGTTTTTCTGTCTGGCAGGAATAATAAAACAAGCCCCTTTTATAACGGGAATGAGCAGGGTTCGCAATGGCAAACCCTGATTGAAATGCGGGATGAGGACTATCTGTCCTGCGTTTGCAGGTAGATGACAGTGGCCGCGGTACGGGAGCCGACGTCCAGCTTTTTCAGCAGGCTTTTGATATGCACTTTCACTGTCGCTTCTGATATGAACAGCTGGACAGCAATATCTTTGTTACGTTTACCCTGAGCGACCAGATGGAGAATTTCTTTCTCTCTGCCGGTTAATGTACTGAGTGGATCGCCGGTGTTGGCGCTGTCTGCCAGATACTGACTGATTTGATGGCTGAATACCTGCTGGCCGGCAACGGCCTGATGCAGTAATACCAGTAGTTGCTCGGGTTCGGTATCTTTCAGAAGATAACCGTCTGCACCGGCTTTGATCAGTGCGCGAATATCACTGGGGTTATCGGAAACAGTCAGGATAACGACTATCGCCTGGCTGTTCTGCTCACGCAGCGCGCGCAGGGTATCTAACCCGGAGAGCCCTTTCATATTGAGATCCAGTAAAATCAGATCGGGTTCGTGCTCGCTGGCAGCATCCAGAGCCTGATAGCCGTTACTGGCTTCACCGACCAGCTCAAAACCGGTTTCCAGTTCCAGTAACTGGCCGAGACCGCGACGCATCAAAGGGTGGTCATCAACAATTAAAACCCGGTATGCCGGCGTGTTACTCATGGTTATTATCCTGTGTCTGTAACGCAAATTTCAGTTGAACCAGGCAGCCTTTGCCCGGTGCGCTGGTAATGGTCAGCTGGCCGCCAAGGCTCTCGGCGCGTTCATTCATGATAGACAGCCCGTAATGGGCAGCCTTGCTGTGATCCGGATTGAACCCCTGGCCATCATCGGCAATTTCAACCAGTACATGGTTTCCCTGCTGAAGACAGTCAACGGTTATCGTATTTGCTCCGGCGTGTTTAATAGCATTGATAACCGCTTCTCTGGTCAGGTGGAGCAGGTGAATGTGCTGCGCTGCGGTCAACTGGATTGAGGGCAACTGATTATGAAGCAAAATACTGGCATTGGTTTGATTACGCAGCACGCTCAGCATGTCGTTCAGGGCGTCGCCCAGCTTGCCGGGTTTGACTGACAGGCGAAAGGTATTGAGCAATTCGCGAAGCTGGCGATAGGCCTGCGACAGGCCATTGTCAATATCATTGATCACACCATTGGCAGTTGCCGGTGATGTGGCCAGCTGACGCTTGAGCAGGGTGAGCTGAATTTTCAGATAAGACAGCGCCTGAGCCAGTGAGTCATGCAATTCCCGGGCAATGGTGGCCCTTTCTTCCATCAGCAGCAACTGCTCGTTCTGGACCTGGATCTGATGGGCGTAGAGGGCGCGGCTCAGCAGATGGCCGACACTGATGATCAGTGCCGGGTCCGGGCACGGCAAGGTATGCTGCCACCAAAGCGTGCCCAAATGCTGGTTCTCCTGCTTCAGCGCATGATGATGCCAGGACTGATTCTCTGCCGGCTCTCCGGCCTGAAATTCCGTTCGTATACCTTGCCCTTCTTCAACGACCAGCCTGATAGCGGCGAAGCCTTCCAGCTGTATCAACCGGTCTAGTACCTGGCTGAAGTGCTTGGCCTGAATGCGGTTCATGGATAATAACTGTGCGCAGTCATACAGGGTTTTCAGTGCGTTGTTGGCTTCTTGCAGCCGGTGCGTTTTCTCTTCGACGGTGCGCTCCAGCGCCTGATAACTTTGCCCCAGTTCTTCAGCCATCTGATTGAACGCTTTAGCCAGGGTGCCAAGTTCATTCTGGCAGTCTTCCTGCACCCGAACGGCAAAATTGCGAGACTGTACCTGCTGGCTGGCGATGAGCAGGTTGTAAAGCGGTGGCACAATAAACCGCCGGCTGTACTGAATCGCAAATAACGCCAGCAGCAGTATCAGCCCCAGGCCCAGCCCGGCAATGATGGCCATTATCTGCAGTTTCTGCTTTGAAAATGCTTGTAACTCATAGACAAAGTGATCGATTCGGTCGACAAATTCGGGTACCTGGTGGATAAAAAAATCAGGGTGCTGACCTGTCAGTTCCGGGCTGATTCGTTGCCAGTCGTCCAGTATGGCCTGATAGCTTCGGGTCAGATCTTCTGGGGTGGTCTGCCCGAACAGGGAGGTCATCGCTGGGGTCGCCAGCGTCTGGCTGAAATGGGCGATATCTTGTGCATCCGCCTTCCCTTTTTCTGCCAGCTGGAATGCCAGCCGGTAGCTCTGCATGCGCAGCGAACCCGCCAGATTGACGACCTCAGCGTCATAACGGCTGGCATTGACAGCAAACATGGTTGCGCCTGTTGTCAGCAGAGAAAGTAACACAATTGCCAGCATGACACTGGCAACCGTTCCCGTGACACTTCCGGCCAGCAGGCTTGACCTTGGCAGGGTATTTGAGGGAGATGAATCCGGACGTTTGGGCACACGTTCTCCTGCTAAGCGTGGAAGGCTTTCCATTTCAATTAGACTGTTTTCGCTGATGGTGAGCATTTTGTGAAGTTAAGCGTTGTACTTTCTTGATCTCAAACAAGCTTAGGCCCGAATTACCTCCTTAGGGGTATGTTACGACCAGAATACCCACAACTAATATATGTCTATACTTTGACTGTTTATCACTGAATGTGTTGCCTTTTAAAGGCAGTGGAACGAATACGTAATTCATATGGCTGATTTAGCACGACGATTCTGGCTCCGGCGAGACAGTGCGCTACAAGCGCCTCGTTTACCCTGGATGATTGACGATCAAGCGTTCACGGGCAAGTGTACCCGTTGTCAGGCGTGCCTGAATGCCTGTGAGACAGACATCATTGTGCAAGGCGATGGCGGTTTCCCTCAGGTCGATTTTCAGCGTGGTGAATGTACGTTCTGTTACCAGTGTGCACAGGCGTGTCCGGAGCCGTTATTCCGTCCGCGCCAAGACCCGCCCTGGCAGGTCAGTATCACAATGTCTTCTGCCTGTTTAGCGAAACAAGGTGTGGACTGCCGAACGTGCGGAGACGAATGCGAACCTTCGGCCATACGCTTTGCCTTGCAGCCAGGAAAGGTTGCTCAGCCGGTAATCAGTGACGCAGATTGCACCGGCTGCGGTGCCTGCCTGTCCGTCTGCCCAACTCAGGCCATTCAGATTCAGTCTGTCACTAAAGTGGAATAACACGCTTATGAAGCAACGAAGTGCACCTTGTCATTCAGGTTCAGCGGTATCTGCCGGACCCTCATTTCTGCCTGAAGAAGTTCATATTTCCAGTCTGGTGGTGCATGTCAAACCAGAAGGGCTTGTGCAGGTAAAGGCACAGATCAATGCACTGCCACAGGCCGAAGTGTACGGAGAAAGCACTGTCGGCAAACTGGTTGTGGTACTGGAGACGCCAAGCCACAGAAAAGTGACAGACATTATTGACACTATCAATGCATTTGAACATGTGCTGACGACGTTTCTGGTATTTCACCAGGTTGAGCAGCAGGGACCTGACTTTGAGGACACACCATGAAAATGACCAGACGGGCGTTTGTTAAAGCAAATGCGGCAGCATCGGCTGCAGCCGTGGCAGGGATCACTCTGCCTGCATCGGCAACCAATCTGATTGTGAGTTCGGATGAAACCAAAATTCACTGGGATAAAGCCCCCTGCCGCTTTTGTGGTACCGGCTGCTCGGTGCTGGTGGGGACGCAGGCGGGCAGGGTGATAGCGACTCAGGCCGACCCAGAAGCTGAAGTTAACCGGGGTCTTAACTGTATCAAGGGCTATTTTCTGTCCAAAATTATGTACGGCGCTGACCGCCTGACAACGCCTTTGCTGCGGATGAAGAACGGCCAATACCACAAAGAGGGTGACTTTCAGCCAATCAGCTGGGATCAGGCGTTCGATATCATGGCTGAAAAATGGAAAGCAGCGCTGAAAGCCAAAGGGCCAACCAGTGTCGGTATGTTCGGCTCTGGTCAATGGACAGTGATGGAAGGCTATGCGGCCTCCAAAATGATGAAGGCAGGGTTCCGTTCAAATAACATTGACCCGAATGCCCGACACTGTATGGCGTCGGCTGTAGTGGGCTTTATGCGTGCGTTCAATATGGATGAACCCATGGGCTGCTACGATGATTTTGAACATGCCGATGCGTTTGTGCTCTGGGGCTCGAATATGGCCGAGATGCACCCTATATTGTGGACGCGTATTACAGACCGTCGGCTCAGCCACCCT
Source organism: Photobacterium sp. WH77 (assembly GCF_022014395.1). Classification (NCBI taxonomy): domain Bacteria; kingdom Pseudomonadati; phylum Pseudomonadota; class Gammaproteobacteria; order Vibrionales; family Vibrionaceae; genus Photobacterium; species Photobacterium sp. WH77. The sequence goes on from NZ_JAKLTE010000006.1 coordinate 134,354, forward strand.
CATGTCAAGGTCAACGTGTTATCGACCTATTATCACCGCTCATTTGAGCTGGCGGATAACGGGATGATCTTCCACCCACAGACTGACTTGGCTATCGCGAACTTCATTGCCAACTACATCATTGAAAATGATGCGGTGAACTGGGATTTCGTCAATAAACATACTCATTTCAAACGTGCTGATACCGATATCGGCTATGGTCTGCGCGACGATGATCCTTTGCAAAAAGCCGCTGCGCATCCTAACTCAGGCGTCATGCATAACATGACGTTTGAGGAATACAAGAAATCCGTGTCTGAATACACGCTGGAAAAAACCGTTGAAATGTCCGGCGTGGAGAAAGACAAGCTGATCGAACTCGCCAGGTATTATGCTGATCCGGACACCAAAGTGATGTCACTCTGGACCATGGGTATGAACCAGCATACTCGCGGTGTCTGGATGAATAATCTGGTATACAACATTCACTTGCTGACCGGGAAAATTTCCCAACCCGGCAACAGTCCGTTTTCTCTGACTGGGCAGCCGTCGGCTTGCGGCACCGCGCGTGAAGTCGGTACGTTTGCACACCGCCTGCCGGCGGATCTGGTGGTGACTAATCCTGAACACCGTGCAACGGCAGAAAAAATATGGAAGCTGCCTGAAGGCACTATTCCGCCAAAGCCTGGTTTCCATGCGGTGCAACAGGATCGCATGCTGCGTGATGGCGTTCTTAATGCCTATTGGGTGATGTGCAACAACAACATGCAAGCAGGTCCGAATATCAACAAAGAGCGTCTGCCGGGCTACCGTAGCCCGGACAACTTTATTGTGTGTTCAGACCCTTATCCGACAGCCACTGCCCAGTCTGCGGATCTGGTACTGCCAACGGCCATGTGGGTCGAAAAAGAGGGCGCTTACGGCAATGCTGAACGTCGTACTCAGGCGTGGTATCAGCAGGTGGCTGCACCGGGTGAGTCGAAATCGGATCTCTGGCAAATCATGGAGTTCAGTAAACGCTTCACAATGGAAGAGGTGTGGGACGAGGCTTTGCTCAATAGCATGCCGGAGTACAAAGGCAAGACGATGTATGACGTGCTGTTCCGTAACGGCCAGGTGGATCAGTTCCCGCTGGAGCAAGCGCAGGCGCTTAATGATGATGCCAAAGCGCAGGGGTATTATGTTCAGAAAGGGCTGTTTGAAGAATATGCCAGCTTTGGCCGCGGTCATGGTCATGATCTAGCCCCTTACGATGATTACCACAAAGCCCGTGGTTTACGCTGGCCTGTGGTTGAGGGTAAGGAAACACGCTGGCGCTATGCCGAAGGATCAGATCCTTATGTGCCTGAAGGAAAAGGTTTTTACTTTTACGGTCAGCCAGACGGCAAAGCCAATATTATTTTTGCGCCTTATGAACAGCCGCCGGAAGTACCGGATGAAGAATACGATATGTGGCTGTGTACCGGCCGGGTACTGGAACACTGGCATACCGGCACCATGACCCGCCGGGTACCTGAACTGTACAAAGCTGTGCCGGATGCGGTGTGCTACATCCATCCTGATGATGCGGAAAAACGCAATTTGCGCCGGGGCGATGAAGTCATTCTGACCTCCCGTCGCGGTGAGGTGCGTTGCCGGGTGGATACCCGGGGCCGTAACAGACCACCGGTCGGACTGGTTTTTGTTCCTTTCTTCGATGCCCGGGTGTTGATCAACAAACTGGTACTGGATGCCACTGATCCCCTGTCAAAACAGACAGACTATAAAAAATGTCCAATCAAGATCAGAAAGGCGTAAAGGGAGTCGACCATGAAAATTACATCTAAATTTGCCAGTGGCTTGATGGTCTTGTTACTTGCATTCGGGGCGGCTCATGCCGCTAACGAAGAGCTGGTGGGCGGTAACGGTGGTCTGCATTCGTTACGTGGTCAGACGGAAATTAAAGATACTTTTCCCGGTGAAAACTGGAAAAAGTACCCGAAAGACGGCCAGCCGATTGACAGCGATTATGTGTATCAGCCGCCGCTAATCCCACACACCATCCGCAACTACGAGGTGTCGCTGAATGCCAATAAGTGCTTGTCGTGCCACAGCTGGAAATACGCCAACGAAATGGGGGCGACTAAAATCAGCGTGACTCATTACCGTTCTCCTCGCCACGGGCAGGTTTTGTCAGATGTGTCGCCCAGCCGCTATTTCTGTTTGCAGTGCCATGTGCCACAGGCCGATGCGACTCCCTTGGTGGACAACACGTTCAAACGGGTTGATGCCCTGGATGAAAAATAACGACGGAGCCAGTTATGAATATCATTAAACGCTTCTGGCGTCGTCTGAGTTCGCCGAGTAAAGCGGCAGCGGGTGTGGTGCTGTTTCTGGGCTTTATGGGTGGTTTACTGTTCTGGGGGGCATTTAATACAGGGATGGAGGCCACGAACACTGAAGCTTTCTGCTCTGGCTGCCACGCACCCATAGTGAAGGAGATACGTGAAACCATTCATTACTCAAACCGCTCGGGTGTGCGGGCGATTTGTTCAGATTGTCACGTTCCTCATGAGTGGACAGACAAGATTGTCCGTAAAGTCCAGGCATCGAAAGAGCTGTTTGCGTTTGCGATGGGGACGATAAGCACCGAAGAAAAGTTTCAGGCCAGGCGGGGGCACCTTGCTCACCGCGAATGGAGCCGAATGAAAAACAACGACTCCAAGGAATGCCGGAACTGTCACCAATTTGACTACATGGATTATTCTGAGCAAGGGTCACGCGCAGTGAAACAGCATTCAGAGGCGCTCGCTTCAGGAGATAAAACCTGTGTGGATTGTCATAAAGGGATAGCCCACCGACTGCCTGATATGAGAGACGTTGAAGGCTGGCAATAAGGAGAGAGCAATGAGTACTCTAGAATCGATTATCTGGCATGTACTTGGCTATGCCGCCATGCCCGTGATTATATTAACGGGCTTTCTGATGGTTGCGGTTGTGTCTTTATGGATACTCTCAATCGGTAAAGATAAACCTGGCCGTTAAGTACAGCCATTTCCCTGACCAGGCGGCTTGTAGCTGATAACTAAAGCCGCCAGCCAGGCAGTATAGAGCGGCAGCCAGTCAGTCAGCAATGCAACAAATGGTGTGTGGCCTGTAAGCCAAATTTCACCCAAGTGAAGTACAGCAACGCAGGCCAAACCAAGCAAACAGATAATACGAAACACATTCCGCCCCATACATATATCCTTTGAAAATCTACGGATAAGTATAGATGCAAATGCTAATTGTTATCAAGTGCATTTGTGGGCTATTTATACATCACTTAATAAAGTGCCAACCAATGAATCCTGCCCAGGATAACACCAGTAGTATCCAAGCTATCGGACTCTGTGTGACGATTTTCTGCACTTCAGTGTGCTCCGACTGAGCCTGAACCGTGGGATCGGGCGCCGTTTTTTCTTTTAGCTGCTTCTTACGAAACTTATCCCTTTCGCGCGCTTTGGCCTTTTGCTGTTTTTTATAGAGTTCGATGCCCTTCTGAATCCCTTGTGCGATCAGCTTGGTCTGTTCTTTTGTCTGTCCGGGTTTTTGTGTGGCTCTGGCAATTTGCATCGCTTCAGCTTGCGTTTCTGGTGAGGGTGATTGGGTCGTTTTGTTCATTGCGTGCTCGTTAATGGTAAATGTATCGATTTAATAGCATTTTATACCGTTGTTGTACTTGTGCTAAATGGCTGCATTTTGTAGGAATATTCCTACATATTGTAGTGTTTCACATCAACCAGCGTGCGATTTTTTTGGATCACAAGCTGTAGTAAGTGAATGAAATACCATTAGTTATTATCGTGATATTGAAATTGTTGCTTCTGAAGAAATCATAGTACTTTTCATTGTTTGTTAAATATACGTAAAACCGTGATCAAGATTACAGGTTAAGTAATTAATCCGTGCGTTATAACGCAGAACGAATGTCTGTACCTTTGCCGATTGATCCATATCATTTATTGTCAGGAAAGATAAATATGATTTTCCTGTTTCTGAGCGCCACACGCATGTATTCAATAGATGCTTACGACAGCAATGGTCTGCTTAAACCTTCCGGCTTGTTATGGTTAAGTATGCTGTTCAGTGCCAGGGGGTGGGGAGTATTTGTCATGGCTGGTGTAAGCCGGGCACAAGGTGCTGAGCTGCTCCAGTTGTTTTTTCCTCATACTGAGAATTTGTACTTCTTGATGGGGATAGGTTTGCCAGCCGTGTTCCTGATGTGGCTGAGTGGACTGAGACATAAAAATAACAACATGATAAATGGAGTATGGCGGTACGGCAGATTTGTTTTGCTGCTTGGTTATGCTCTTGATTTAATATTGCAAGTGTACCAACTGACATTGTTAAGAGGCGCCTTTAGCTGGCCGGCAGCGGTTACTTTGCTGGCAACCATTTGGCTAATGGCTTATCTGGTACGAAGTTCCCGAGTCAGACATACATTTGCCAATTAGCCTATGGAGAAAGTGTCAGATGAATGATTTGGGAAGAGGAGTTGTGCTGTTTAGCGCCTTACTTAGCCCTTTGGCAATGGCAGACTGGTTATTGAATGTGAACCTGGAGCTGTCAAGTGCAGGTTATCGTCAGTCGGTAGCGACTTCAATACAGTTGCTACCGGGTGAGGAAACAGTGATCTTCGGTACAACTGAAGGTGAGCAGCGGCGAAAGTTTTTCGGTAGTGCTGAATTACTGGAAGTATCCGCAGAAGAAGTCAAAATTAAATTTAAAATCCAGGAGCAACTGGATGATGGTGCCTGGCGGATATTGGCGGCACCAGTGATTTCGACCGGGCTGGATACGCCAGCATCATTTGAGTCGTCGCAAGACGATGAACTGAACTCAGTAAAGCTGCAAGTTGCCGTGATGTCAGCGTAAAGTTTCAGCATATTCTGGAAAAATGTGATAAAAGCGCCTTTTTGGCGCTTTTTGCTTTTTCTCTGCAACATTTTGTCGTAAATGAGCGTTTTTCTGACTTGGCTGTCCATGATCAATATGCTTAACTCAGAGTAAATTACAATATACTTTTCTTCTTGGATGCTGCAATCAGACTGGTTGTATTATCAAAGAGCTGAGTATAGAAAAACGCAATATTGGGAGAATGAATGTGACGCCACAAAGTGCCATTTTACCTGAAGCGGGCCCGTATTCCTTGGTCTGTGTGTTTAACCTTGTAGGAAATAAAGACAAGGTTATACGTCAGTGCCAGGGGCTGCTTGAAGTAGCGGAAAAGCTAAATCAACAGCACGTGAGTGCCTGTATTCACCTAAGCTTTGGTTTCGGCAAAGCGTTCTGGCAACAATTTGAAAAAGGGTGTCCTAACGACTTTGAAGAGTTTGCGCCTTTGGGAAGCGGTGATGTTACAGCGCCATCCACGGGCGGTGACTTGCTGCTTCATGTTCACTCTAATCGGCATGACCTGAATTTTCATCTGCTGAGCAGCTTCATGCAGCCCATAGCTTCGGAAGTGGAATTGATCGATGAAACGAATGGCTTCCGGTATCTGGACGCCCGTGATCTCACCGGTTTTATTGACGGCACTGAGAATCCGAAGAAACAAGCGGCCAGACAAGAGATTGCAATCATTCCTGATGGGCCATTTGCCGGAGGAAGCTTCGTGATGCTCCAGCGGTTTGTTCATAATTTACCTGCCTGGCATGCTGTGAATGTTGCTCAGCAGGAGCAAATTATCGGGCGCACTAAACCAGATTCAGTTGAGCTGGATGAGGTTCCGGCTGACTCACACGTGGGCAGGGTGGATCTGAAAGAAGAGGGGAAAGGGTTAAAAATTGTACGTCATAGTTTGCCATACGGCACTGTGAGCGGTGAACATGGCTTATTGTTTATTGCCTATTGTGCGCAGCAACGGAACTTCCGCGAAATGCTCGACAGTATGTATGGTGAAAAAGACGGGCAGACTGATAAGCTGCTGGATTTTACCAAGGCGGTTACCGGCGCTTACTTCTTTGTACCCTCGACAGAAATGCTGATGCAGCTGCAGGGATGATTTTGATCATTCAATGATGCAAAAATGCCGCCTGAAAAGGCGGCATTTTATTAACTCATACTTTACATCAAGGTGTTTTACTTCTTGATGCGCAGTACAGGTGTTTCACCCACGGTGACGGCGCCGGACAGCTTACTCAGCTCTTTGATTTCATCCATGTTAGAAATCACTACAGGCGTAAGAGTAGACTTCGCTTTTTCTTCCAGTACAGCCAGATCGAACTCAATGATAGTGTCACCCACTTTCACTGTTTGACCTTCTTCTGCTATACGTGTGAAGCCTTCGCCTTTCAATTCAACGGTATCAATACCGAAGTGAACGAACAGCTCTACACCGTCATCAGACTCGATAGAGAATGCGTGGTTGGTTTCAAAGATTTTACCGATTGTGCCGTTTACCGGGGCAACCATTTTGTTACCTGCTGGTTTGATAGCGATACCGTCACCAACAATTTTCTCAGCAAAAACAACATCAGGCACATCTTCGATATTTACGATTTCACCTGAAAGCGGGGCGATGATCTCAATAGCACCAGTTTCATTGGTGTCGTCAGAAACCAGCTTCTTCAATTTGTCAAACAGACCCATAGTGTTGCTCCTAAGCGTTGTTATTCTATCTGCAGCTATCTTAGCAGATGGTTTTTTCTGCGATAAATGTCTCTACGTGTGCTTCGATTTCCGCGGCAGTTGGCAGAGCAAGTGCTTGCTCGGCCATCAGCTTCACATCAGCAAAGTTACTGTTACGAATCACTTTTTTGATGCGTGGGATTGAAATCGCACTCATGCTGAACTCATCAAGGCCCATACCAAGCAATAGCAGGGTCGCACGATCATCACCAGCTAACTCACCGCACATGCCAGTCCATTTACCTTCCTTGTGGGAAGCATCGATGACTTGCTTGATGACAGTTAACACTGCGGGTGACATTGGATTATATAGATGAGAAATCAGCTCGTTACCACGGTCAACAGCCAGAGTATACTGGGTTAAGTCGTTTGTACCAATGCTAAAGAAGTCAACTTCTTTGGCTAAATGGTGAGCAATTGCTGCTGCAGCTGGTGTTTCAACCATGACACCAACTTCAATCTTGTCGTCGAAAGCAATGCCTTCTTCACGGAGTTCTGCTTTGTAGGTTTCCAACTCGTTTTTCAGTTCACGAATCTCTTCGACAGAGATAATCATCGGGAACATCACACGCAGCTTACCGTGTGCAGAGGCACGCAGTATAGCGCGCAGCTGAGCACGCAGGATTTCACGACGATCCAGGCTGATACGCACTGCGCGCCAACCCAGGAATGGATTCATTTCTTTTGGCAGGTCCATATACGGCAGATCTTTATCACCGCCGATATCCATGGTGCGGATGATCACTGACTGACCAAGCATGGCTTCTGCCACATCTTTATAAGCCTGATACTGTTCGTCTTCAGTCGGCAGTGAATCGCGGTCCATGAACAGGAATTCAGTACGGTACAGACCAACACCTTCGCCGCCGTTACGGTTTACGCCTTCACAGTCTTTTACTGTACCTATGTTGCCGCACACCTCTACCTGCTGGCCATCAAGGGTAATTGCCGGCAAATCTTTCAGTTTCGCGAGTTCATCTTTTTCTGCCTGATACTCATCGCGAATGGTTTTGAACTTTGCCATTTCGTCTGCTGACGGATTAATAACGATTTGGTTATTAATGGCATCCAACACCAGCATGTCACCGTTTTTCACCTGTTTGGTGATGTCGTTCGTACCCACAATGGCAGGTAATTCGAGTGAACGAGCCATGATTGAGGTGTGAGACGTGCGGCCACCGATGTCGGTAGCAAAACCCAGCACGTATTTCAGATTGATTTGCGCCGTTTCTGAAGGCGTCAGATCGTTGGCCACCAGTATCACTTCTTCATTGATGGCACTCAGATTGACTATGTTGATACCCAGTGCGTTTTTCACCACACGATTACCGATATCACGGATGTCGGTGGCACGCTCTTTCAGGTACTCATCATCCAGAGATTCCAGCGTGGTTGCCTGCTCTTCAATGATAGCGTGGATCGCACAGGCGGCTCGTGCTTTGTTATCTTTAATGAAGGCTATGATTTCCTCTTCAAGCTCTTCATCTTCAAGCAACATGATGTGGCCTTCAAAGATGGCTTCCTTCTCTTCACCGAAGGTAATACGTGCTTTCTCTTTGATAACGTTGAGTTGCTCAGAAGATTTCTGACGCGCATTGAAGAAGCACTCAATTTCTTTTTCGATTTGATCGGCAGAAATGGGTGACTTGTCGAGAGTAATCTCTTCTTCCTGCAGTAGCAGCGCTTTACCAAAAGCGATGCCAGGAGATGCCAGGATACCTGAAATCATAGCCTTACCTTAAATTTAACAAACAACTAGGGAAATAATGTACTGCGGCCGATTAGTGCAGCTGGTCCATCAGGGCAACCAGGTGATCAACAGCTTCCTGAGCTTGTGAACCTTCAGCTGAAATGGTGACCACAGTGCCTTTAACCAGGCCTAGTGTTTGCAGTTTGAACAGGCTTTTAGCACTTGCGCTTTTACCATTAGAAGTCACTGTGATATCAGCGTCAAAACCTTTGGCTTCTTTAACGAATTGCGCAGCAGGACGAGTGTGTAGGCCGTTTTCTGCAGTGATCTCAACTTGCTTCTGATACATTTTTCACCCCGATTCTTAATATCGTATTATGTAATAATCACGTAACTGAAAGTAAGCTTAATCCCAATAGCGAAAGCTTGCTAATTTAGGTTCTAGTTTCACATTCACTTACATTGATTTAGTCTATGTCTGAAACCCATTCTAAGAGGTTTGTGACCCGGCAAACATCGACCAGGTCAATTTTCACTCTTTTATTTCGATGCTGAAAATAAAAGCGTGGTCGGATTTATATTAAAGCTAAGGTCAAAAAGCAATAAAAAAGCCCCTATTGAGGGGCTTGACTTTAACAAATGCTTATCAAAAATGGCAGTTTTGTGATCACTGTTGGGTTTCTTTTTCTGTAAAGATACCAGCGAACAATGCCGATGAGAGATAGCGCTCACCTGAACTCGGTAGCACTACAACAATGTTTTTACCAGCGAATTCCGGGCGCTCTGCAAGGCGGTTTGCTGCAACCACAGCGGCACCTGAAGAGATACCTGCCAGAATGCCTTCTTCTTCCATCAGACGCTGAGCCATAGCTATCGCATCTTCCGAGCTGACACGCTCTACTTCATCAATCAGAGACAGATCCAGGTTGCCAGGGATGAAGCCTGCGCCGATACCCTGAATTTTGTGCGGAGCCGGTTTGATCTCTTCACCGTTCAATGCCTGAGTAATAACGGGAGATTCGCTTGGCTCAACGGCAACCGTGGTGATGGCTTTACCTTTCTGCTGTTTGATAAAGCGGCTAACACCCGTCAGAGTACCACCGGTACCTACACCAGAAACGAACACATCAATGTCGCCTTCGGTTGCATCCCAAATTTCCGGGCCTGTGGTCTTTTCGTGAATTTTCGGGTTAGCAGGGTTATCAAACTGCTGCAGCAGCAGGTATTTTTCCGGATCAGAAGCGACAATTTCTTCTGCTTTCTCAATCGCACCTTTCATGCCTTTTGGTGCTTCGGTCAGAACCAGGTTGGCACCGAGTGCTTTGAGCAGTTTACGACGCTCCAGACTCATACTCTCTGGCATCGTCAGAGTCAGTTTGTAACCGCGGGCGGCGGCAACAAAGGCAAGGGCAATACCTGTGTTACCACTGGTAGGTTCAACCAGCTCTACACCTTGTTTCAGCACGCCACGTTTTTCAGCATCCCAAATCATGTTGGCACCGATACGGCATTTAACGCTGAAGCTTGGGTTGCGTGATTCAATTTTTGCCAGAACATTGCCTTTGCTGACACGGTTCAGGCGTACCAATGGGGTATTACCAATTGTCAGAGAATTATCTTCGTAAATCTTACTCATGCTTGTCGTTCCTTGGTGACACGTTATCAACAAATGATAGTCAAAGCATAATCGCTGACCACGCATTGGAAAGGAATTTATTGTTATATCTTAGAGTTATAAGAAAAGGTGTGAACTGTGCCGCTTTATTATTCCTTATGAGTAATATGTAGTGACACTGAGAGCATATTGACTGAGCGAAGGCCGAGAGAAGAGAGGAGCAAAAGCTCCTCTCAGGCAGGGTTTACTGACGACGGTTGAGCATGGGCTGCCGGTAATGATCAACCCACATGGCTGTTGCGCCGCAAACGGCGACAGGCATGACAAACAGGTTCAGAATCGGTGTCATGGTACACAGCATAACAAGGCTGCCGAAGCTCAGTGATTTGCCGCGGCGCTCTTTGAGGGCATCACGCATGGTATTGAAGGGGATCTTGTGGTTGTCGAAAGGGTAGTCGACATACTGAATCGTCATCATCCAGGCACTGAACAGAAACCACAAAACCGGGCCAAGTGTCTGCCCCACCATAGGAATCCATAGCAGTATCAGTAAGCCCAGGGCTTTGGGCAGGTAATACCTCAGCTTGACCCACTCACGGTGCAGGATACGGGGGAGATCTTTGATGATTGCCCCGATTCCGGCGTCAGGCGGCGCCTCCCCAGTCAGCTTGGCTTCCAGGTGTTCGGCTAACAGTCCGTTAAACGGCGCGGCTATCCAATTGGCAATCGTACTGAAAAAATAGGACAGTATGACCAGCAATGCGATGGCTAATAAAGGCCACAGCAAATAAGACAACCAATCCAGCCAACCGGGCAAGCTGGATAGCCAGCCGTTAATCCAGTCATCCAATTGAGTCAGTGTGTATCCGAATGCGGCACCAAAAAGCAGGATATTGATTAATAGTGGAATGATCACAAAACGACGCGTGCCTGGCTGCATCGCCAGAGAAACGCCGCGAAAAAAATAACCTGCCCCGCCAATGGGTGTGGTGTTGTATGTCGCTTTAGACATCGTTGGTCTCCTACTGGATTTCCTGTTGCAATGCCAATATAAGGCGTCAGGATATGGATGCAGGCATAGTAACGGTATCTATAACGACTAATCAATTGGGGCGTATAGTCTCTTAAGTCAAATTTGCCAGCAGTTTGGCGGAAAATTGTGCTCAAATGCACTATATGACATCAATCACAACATTGAACTTCTCTTTCGGATTTGAGTTTTGATACATTAAGGATAATACCTTCATGAGATAGGCTGTTTAGTTCAACAAAAAATCTCAGGTGTGACTCGCTAAGTTGGTCTGCGTCTGAACAGCAATCGTATTCAGACTGAATGGATTCACTGCTTCAGGCCGTCTTTGTCAGGTAAACAAGTTATTCAGAGTATTCATAATGCAGGAATTGCGTCTGGTTCTAATTATTGTGGGAGTGCTGGCTATTTCAGCGCTTCTGTTGCACGGATTGTGGTCAAGCCGGAAGGACAAACCCGCCAAGTTCGGCGAGAAGCCCATTGGCCGACTGGCAGAGGGTAAGGAAAAAGATAATGAAGGCTTTGATCAGGACGGAATAGGTTCTGTCAGGGTTGTTGCCGGTAGCCCGGTTCCGGAAGGAGCAGCAAAGCGGGCCGAGCGAAGAGAGCCTGAGCTGCATTTCGGTGACGAACTGGAGATCGATCCTTTGTTCAGTGCCGCCGCCGATCCTGTTGATCAAGAACGCAAGCCGGCCTCATCCAATTCGGCGACTGAAGTAGAATCTCATCCGGTAACGCCAACCGAACCGCCAAGGAAAACTGTTCAGGAAACTGTTCAGGAATCTGTTCAGGGATCTGTTCAAGAGTCGACTCAGGCTTTGGTACAGGAATCGGTACCGACGAAAGACCCAGCACCGGAAACCGTCTGGCAGTCAGTGCCGGAAAGCATTCACGACCATGCACAGGCTCAGGATTCAGAACCGTCATTCACTTTGTCGGGTGGGGTTTCAGACTCAGATTCTGCACCGGAGCACACATCATCTGCTGCCGATCAGGGTGAAGTGCTTTCACAACAGTCAGAAGCTGACATAGCTGTGGCGCAAAAAGTACAGGCTGAAGAGCCGCCGCCTGAGCCTGATTTCCTGGTTCTGAATGTTCATGCCCGCGGTGGTGAAATGCTGACGGGTGTGAAGTTGTTCCAGTGCCTGGAACGGCATCATCTGATTTATGGTGAAAACTCGGTTTATCATCGCCATGTTGATCTGGCAGGTACCGAGCCTGTGCTATTTACTGTCGCGAACATGGTCAGCCCAGGGTACTTCCCGCAAGATCAATTGGATGAGTTTGCTACACCTGGCATTGCTTTTTATCTGATGCTGCCTTGCCACGGCCGTGCCGATGACAATTTCAATCTGATGCTGCAAACCGTACAACGTATTGCGGATGAGATGGGCGCTGATATTTTGGATCACGAGCGTAATCTGATTACGCCACAGCGCTTGAAAGGTTACCGGGAAAAAGCGAAAAAATACCTGTAACAGGTGTGAATATTGCCCAGAATTTATCAATAACAGGGCCCCGGTTAGGGGCCCTGTGTTTTAGTGTTCAGGAATCGGCAATATGACTAATAAAGGTGAGTGATGGCCCATTGCACTCAGGTGCTACCGCCACAAACAATACCGTCCTGATCCCCGCTAGTGATAGCGATAAGAATTGATGTAGGAAAAGAAAAATGACAGACATCCAAGCCAGGCTGGTCTCCCTGCGCGAGCAGCTTGCTTATCATGGCTACCGGTATTACGTTCTGGATAACCCTGAGGTTCCGGACGCTGAGTATGATCGTTTAATGCAAGAATTACTGGCGTTGGAAGCTGCGCATCCTGAACTGATTACGACTGACTCACCCAGCCAGCGTGTTGGCGGTGAGCCTTTGGCGGCTTTTACCCAGATCAATCATGAATTGCCTATGCTGTCGCTGGATAATGCATTTTCTGACGAAGAATTGCAGAGCTTCGACCGCCGAATCCGAGAGCGTCTGGCAGCAACAGCTGCAGTGTCTTATTGCTGTGAACCCAAACTGGATGGCCTGGCCGTCAGCCTGATGTATGAAAACGGCGTACTGGTTCAGGCCGCTACGCGTGGCGATGGCACCACGGGCGAGAACATTACCGCCAATGTTAAAACCATTCGCGCCATTCCATTGAAATTACGCGGCAGCGACTGGCCGGTGCGACTAGAGGTGCGTGGTGAAGTCTTTATGCCGAAAAAAGGCTTTGAAGATCTGAACGCCCGGGCAGCAAAAAAAGGTGAGAAAGTGTTCGCGAATCCGCGTAATGCGGCTGCAGGCAGCCTGCGCCAGCTGGATCCGCGCATCACAGCGACCCGGCCTTTGAGCTTTTATGCCTATTCAGTTGGCGTTGTTGAAGGCACGGAGCTGGCAGGCAGCCAGTATGAGCGCTTATGTCAGTTAAAAGAGTGGGGGCTGCCAATGTGCCCTGAAACACGGTTGCTGCATAACCTGAGTGAAGTGATTGGCTTCTATCAGGGGATAGGTGAAAAGCGTCAGGCGCTGAGTTATGAGATAGACGGGGTTGTCATTAAGGTTGATGGTATCAGTCATCAGCAGCAACTGGGATTTGTTGCCAGAGCGCCAAGATGGGCCGTGGCGTATAAGTTCCCGGCACAGGAAGAGCTGACGCTGCTAAATAATGTTGAGTTCCAGGTAGGCCGGACCGGGGCAATTACGCCTGTGGCGAAATTGCAGCCTGTCATGGTTGGTGGAGTCACAGTGAGCAACGCTACGCTGCACAATGCCGATGAAATTGCCCGTCTGGGCGTCATGATTGGCGATACTGTGGTAATCCGCCGTGCTGGCGATGTCATTCCGCAAGTTGTCTCTGTGGTGCTCTCTCGCCGGCCTGATGATGCGCAGGCCATAGTGTTTCCGGAAACCTGTCCTGTTTGCCAGTCTGCACTTGAGCGGGTGGAAGGAGAGGCGGTGACACGCTGCTCTGGCGGTCTGATTTGTCAGGCTCAGCGTACAGAAGCCTTAAAGCATTTTGTATCACGCAAGGCGCTGGATGTGGATGGCTGCGGTACTAAGGTCATTGAGCAACTGGTCGACAAAGAAATGGTCGAAACGCCAGCCGATTTATTTAAGCTGTCTGCCGGGATACTGACAGGTCTTGAGCGCATGGGGCCAAAGTCAGCCCAGAAGCTGGTTGATGCATTCCAGAAGGCAAAACAGACCACCCTGCCTCGTTTTCTGTACTCACTGGGGATTCGGGAAGTGGGTGAAGCGACCGCTGCAAATCTGGCAAAACATTTCTTCACATTGGAAGCCGTAATGGCCGCCACGCCGGAGCAACTTGTTGAAGTGCCTGATGTCGGGGCAATAGTTGCTGCCCACACGCATAATTTTTTCCAGGAAGAGCATAATCGGGCTGTGATCTCTGACTTGTTAAACCAAGGGGTTTACTGGCCAGATATTGAAAAGCCGGCTGATGATGCGGAACTGCCTCTTGCCGGAAAGGTGGTGGTGCTGACCGGCACACTTTCCCAGCTCAGCCGTTCCGGTGCCAAAGAGGCATTAGAGGCGCTTGGTGCCAAGGTTACAGGCAGCGTTTCCAAGAAAACGGATTTGCTGGTTGCGGGAGAAGCGGCAGGTTCCAAGCTGACCAAAGCACAAGAGCTGGGCATTGAAATCTGGGATGAAGCGGAACTGCTGGCCAGACTCGGATCCTGATTGTTTATTTAAGCTGTGAAAATAGATGAAAGCCTGTCTGACTGAGACAGGCTTTTTATTTATTGGTTTGGTGAATAACTTTTTTCGAATCATGTTTTTTATGATCGGATGAAAAGCATTTTAATAGCGATATCAGAATAAATTAATGGAAATTTAACAAAAATGGCATAAGAAGTAAGATCTTACATTTATGTGAAACGATTGTTGCAACATGCATAAAACTACTATCAAGATCTCATTAATGAGATGGTTGTTTTTATAAGTAGTTGTTATTTATCGGTTATTGTTTGGGTTTATTGGTGTTATTGCAGTTTCATGACTAGGATCACTGTTACTGGATAAATTTGCGCTGAATCATATTTTTTTAACGACAAATTAACTTCTGATTGATGTTTTGCGCTGCGAAAGTAGTCTTAGCTGTGAACTTATAAAGTTCTCAACCAAACAAAAATATGGAAATGCAAACTCACTATAAGTTTGACTGACATATTGGGGAGAATCACCTGACGTCAACGGCGGCCAACCATTTTGACGCAGGTATACAGCTAGTTTTTTAGGAGTTTTCCATGGAAAATGTGTTCAAGCGTTCGGTATTAGGAATTGCGGTTGCAGCAGCTGCAACTATGGCTGCATCAGCACAAGCAGCACCAGCAACAGACTCTGTTGATCTTTACGGTCAGATTGCTGTCTCTGTATGGCAATTCGGCGAAGATAAAATCGGTGGTGGTGATGCACCGCTGAAAGTTGAAAACGAATCCCGTTTCGGCCTGCGTGGCTCAAAAGATCTGGCCCGCGGTCCAAATTTGATCTGGCAGCTGGAAGGCGGTGACGTCGGTGATAACGGTGGTAACTCCGGTCTGGGTGTGCGTGATACTTTCGTGGGTGTGAGCTTTGATGACGGCGGTAAAGTTCGTTTGGGCCGTATGCTGACGCCTCTGTATGAGATGATTGACTGGCCGTATTCAGGCCAGCGTGCCGGTGCTATTTTTGACTGGGGCGGCGATGTCGTTGGCGGTGCACGTTACGATCGTCAATCTAATATGGTGCGTTATGACTCAGGCAACTACAGCGGCTTTACCTTTAACGTAGCGGCTGGTCGTGGCGATGAAGGCAATAAAGACTCTAACTTCTACGGCGTTGGTGCACATTATTCAACGGGTATGTTTACTCTGCATGCTGGCTATGAAGCTGGTTTCGACCGTAAAGTAAGTGCATCTTCCGTATTCTATGATGCGTACTTAGCTCAGCAGCCAGGTAACAAACCAACTTATTCCGATGTAGAAGGTGACACACTCTCTGACACCAATGCTTATCTGCTTGGTTTCGAACTGAACCTGGGTGATTTTGGTCTGTACGGTGCGTTCAAAAACGAAAAAGCCGATTACGCAGATACAACCCTTACTGTTGATGGAACTGACATCAGTGTGACTGATTTGGATATCGACCAAAACAGCTATTCTGTTGGTGCAGTGTACAACGGTGTGGCGAACTGGCAGTTTAAAGCCAACTATGCCGCTAACCTGGAAGCTGATGCTAAAGGTAACTCAGTTTCAGGTACGGAAGATTACATCGTTTCTGCTCAGGCGCTGTACTTCCTGGATGACTCTGCGCTGACGTATGTTCGTCCATACATGATCTCGAAAGACGACTCAGACGCTGAGTTCGGTTGGGGATGGGGAGTAGAATACTACTTCTAATTGCTCAACTGCTACTGCCTTATTTCATTTTGGCCGGCCTTGAAGGCCGGTCCTTTTGCTTAGCTGGGTTGAGCAATCATTGTTTAGATAAGCCGTTTAAGACAGCAATGTTAAGGCAAGCAATGTCAGCGTTGGACTGGGATTTCAAAAGCACCTTTAAAGGTGCTTTTTTTATTGCTAACACAAAACCACCGCCAATGGCGGCGGTGATTGTTTTTTCGTTTCAGCGGATCAGGCTTATTTATCCATGTTGCTGATTGCCCAGCTCAGAAATGCTTTTCTGCTCTCAGGGCTGGCTTGTTCAAACCAGTATTTCAGCATGTTATCGACATCAGGATGATTGGGCACTTGCGCTGTATTGGTTGTACCTGGCTGCGATTGTGGCGCATTGTGTAACGAAGCAACACTTTGGGTTTGGTTGTACTCTTTGGTCAATGTGACGTAATTTGGTGAGATATCAAACCCAACGGACAGCGTATCCGACTTAACATTAATAGGTTTGCCGTTATCAAGTATGTCGAAGCTTGGCGATTTATCGTATTGCTGGCCTTGTGCCAGGGTATCAATACGTGGAACCTTAAGTTCCAGTTTGGTATCAGTGGCTTCAAAAAGTGCAACAATAGGGACTGAGTCGTATTTTGTCTTCAGACTGCCCGATTCCATGACAATTTTTCCAATGCGAAAAACGACCTGGTTTTGTCCGTCAGGCAATTCCAAAACAGGCTGATGATTAAAACCAAGTGAGGAATAACCAGCATCCTGGCCATTGACAACCAGAAGATGGACACCTTTCGGCAGTTCTACATTTACCTGCGCCATTGACGGAGAAGCTAAAGCCAACAGCGCAGATGACAGGAGTAACTTTTTCAGTTTCATTGGGCACATTCCTCAAGCGCTAAGGGAGTTTTTGAGTAGGGTTTGTAAAAATACAGTTTACTGAGGCTGTGAGCGGGGTAAAGCAGTAAAACTGGCAAACTTGTATAATCTGAAGCTGGTCACTCTCGCTACGCTCGATTGCATCAGGTTTTCATCTCTTGCCTGAATAGCAGGTTGAGGATTGGCGTGTCAGTGGTAGAATGCCGCTAATGCTCACTTATCGTTTGAATCATTTAGATTGAAGGTCTTTTCATGACGGTTAAAACTCGTTTTGCTCCAAGTCCAACAGGCTTCCTCCATGTCGGCGGTGCCCGTACGGCACTGTATTCCTGGCTATACGCTAAACACACTGGTGGCGAATTTGTACTTCGTATTGAAGATACTGATATCGAACGTTCCACCCAGGAAGCTATTGATGCGATCATGGAAGGTATGGAGTGGCTGGGCCTGAACTGGGATGAAGGTCCATATTATCAAACCAAGCGTTTTGACCGTTATAACCAGCTGGTTGATCAACTGCTGGCTGAAGATAAAGCGTATAAGTGCTATTGCTCAAAAGAGCTGTTGGATGAAATTCGTGAAGAGCAAATGGCTGCTGGTCTGAAGCCCCGTTACGATGCCAGTCACCCTCGTATTATTGCAGCCAATGCGGCGGCAACTGCAGACTCTCCGTTTGTGATTCGTTTCCGTAATCCGAAAGAAGGCAGCGTTGTTTTTGATGATCATATCCGTGGTCGTATCGAAATCAGCAACAGTGAAATGGATGATTTGATTATCCGTCGAACTGATGGCAGCCCGACGTATAACTTCTGCGTAGTGGTTGATGATTGGGATATGCAGATCACGCACGTGGTACGTGGCGAAGATCATATCAACAATACGCCTCGTCAGATCAACATCTACAAAGCCTTAGGTGCGCCAGTACCTGAGTTCGCACATTGTGCAATGATCCTGGGTGATGACGGTGCCAAATTGTCTAAGCGTCATGGTGCGGTAAGCGTGATGCAATACCGTGATGACGGTTATCTGCCTGAAGCGTTGCTAAACTATCTGGTTCGGCTGGGATGGTCACATGGCGATCAGGAAATTTTCTCTCAGGAAGAAATGATTGAGTTTTTCAGTCTGGACGACATCAGCAAGTCTGCATCTGCATTTAACACAGACAAACTTCGCTGGCTGAATAATCATTACATCAAAACCTGCGAGCCTGAATACGTGGCTAAGCATCTGCAATGGCACCTGGACCATCAGGCTATTGCTACCAGTAATGGCCCGGCTGTTACAGACGTGATTCAACTGCTGGCTGAGCGTTGCGATACCCTGGTTGAGCTTGCTGCTCAGTCTCGCTATTTCTATCAGGATTTCTCCGCATTTGATGAAGCCGCGGCGAAAAAGCACTTACGTCCGGTGGCTAAAGAGGCACTGGAACTGGCGAAAGCCAAAGCGCAAGCCTTGGATAGCTGGAATACTGAAGCATTACATCAACTGATTCAGCAAACCTGTGAGGAGCTGGAGCTGGGGATGGGCAAAGTCGGCATGCCGCTGCGTGTAGCGGTAACGGGTCAGGGACAATCACCATCGGTGGACGCTGTAATGCATTTGATCGGTAAAGAGCGTGTTGTTTCACGTATTCAAATGGCTCTCGACTATATCGCACAGCGCGAAGCGAATGCTTAATCACCACTGTCATTGAGTGGCTGAGTACAGATAAAGTTTTGAAGATGAAAAGCGGAGGCCAGTGCCTCCGCTTTTTCTTTGGGTGGAGCGCTATTTGTTTTGTCTTTCAAATGTATCTACGCAAACCCAAAAGTTTTGTGCGCCAGCACAGTATTGCATGGCATCTTGTGGGATTTGAGTTGGTGTTCCGGACAATGTATAAGCCAACGCATTAAAGCTTAACGCCATCAGTGCGGCTGTTACGAACATTGCGAACTTTTTCATAGCTCTCTCCTTTTGTGGCGGCACAAAGTGATAGGTGAAAAGAGAATGTTATGGACATATTCTCTGGTTTTCTTTTATCACTTGGTCTTTATCACTATTAGACTAGAACAAGATCATATTTTTCAATTATTAAAAAGAGTCAGAATCTTGTCATGCAAATAGAGTGGCCGAGCGGTGAATAATTTCACTTTGAGCACGAAAAAGCCGTGTCTTATCTCATCAGTGAGACAGAAGGAAGCAAAGAAGAGAGTAGAAGCGTGTAACGTTTGGGGAATGGCGCTCCCTGCAGGAGTCGAACCTGCGGCCTTCCCCTTAGGAGGGGGACGCTCTATCCTGCTGAGCTAAGGGAGCCTTTCTGAAAATGCAGAAAGGCCATTATACCCAAAAGTGATGAATTATTAAGTAATTAGTATCTGCGATCTGGTTGCTTGGTCAGTAAATCGCCAGGTTGGATACTGGCAGCTAAATCGCTTTGTTGCACACTGCCTTCCGCGGAAGTTTCATAGACGCGGTCGACAACCAGCGTCATGCTGGTTTCAACCATCCGGTTACGGGAAATACCGTACTGGTCGATGAACCCGGCGGTATGCCAGAGCTTTAATTCATCACCCTGTTTTACGCCATGGACTCTGCCGACATTGATCTGTACCTGATTGCCATGTGCATTAATGACTTCAGGCAGACTGGCCCGGCAGGCCAGAGACGATTCCATGTCCAGCATGATATTCCGGCTTAAACGTTGCAGCGCAGCACCATAAGGTGATACCCAGAAGCGGGCGCTTTGAGTATCTACCTGGCTGATGCGGGAAAACGGCCATTCTGCTACTTCCCGGTATTTCCGCTGGGACAGAATTTCCCCCGTTTTGCCGTTGATCACCATGGTTTCTACGGAAAACTGTCTGTTAATTTTGTCATCAGATAGCAGGCTTTGATCAAGCGTGGAGGTCAGATCCGTCACCTGTCCGCTGATAATATATTGTGCATCATAATCTTCCGCCAGCATCATCATAGCGTCGGGATTACCTGGCTGGAGAGGGATCTCACTGGTGCCTGTCACAACAAAGCTCTGCGATTGCTTACCAATCTGCCGCTTAAGTAACTGGGTAAAATCTTTGCCGATTTGGTAAATGCCCCCCAGCGCCGCTTGTTGAGGAACACTGAGCGAGAAATCACTGATCAGCAGGCCTTTCTTGTACTGGATGTTGTGGCAACTTTTTGCCGACGGGTAGATATCAACCCTGGCGGTGACATAGTAATTGCCGTCCTTGGTAAACGCCTTGCTGATCTGCACGTGGCGAACTTCGGTGCCATTGAACTGATAATCCTGCCTGTCTTCCTGAAAGTAAGGCTTCATTTGCGCAAAGCTGGAAAAATCAGCCCCTGAATAGTACATGGCGCGGTAGACAGCGTCTTCAATCGCATTGGTTCGGGCCGATGTTTTACTTTCCAGCAAGATAGCCTGGCCAGTCACTTCAAACCAGGCGGCCTGTAGTGGTAAAGCAGTGAGCATTCCCAGACCCCAAAGGGCTTTCCTGAGCGTCTTTTTCATAGGTTTTCCAATCTCGGGGGCGATTTCGGTACGATAATTGCTAAGTTTTGTGTGTCGTTCAGGTTGAATCACCATGGATTCATGCTGATTAGCCTATCAGCTTTTTGCTGTGCCAACATCCTGAGTCGCTAGCTGATGCATGCAAAGAGTGTTCCCAAAATTTCGAATTGGGAGCGAGGCAATGAAAAGTCGTAAAGTTTTCGAGATAGCGGACGATAAAAAGCCATTGTCTCGTTTCTTCCGGAGCAGGGTAGAATGAAAAAATTGACCATCTTGCTGTTGTCGCTGCTGACAGCATCATGTGCATACTCACCAATTTATAATGGTAAAGAGAGCTATACGGGCAGCAATTTTCTGCTGGCGGAAACGCCTCGCCATACCATGGACTTTTTTATTGAAGGTCTGACCAAGCAGTTGGTCGATTCGAATCAGTACCTGACAGCGAAAACACCGCTGGCCGTGACTTCATTTGTTGATATGCAGCAGATGAATGAAACAAACTGGCTGGGTAATGCCGTTTCTGAAGGCTTCATGTATCACATGCAGCAATTGGGATACACTGTGGTGGATTACAAGGCAACCGGTGCGATACGTGTGACAGCGGAAGGGGATTTTTCCCTGAGCCGTAACTGGAAGGAACTGGCTGCTGAACAACCGGTGGACTATGTACTGACCGGGACAATGCTGCGCCAGGGTGGCGGGGTGTTGATCAATGCACGTGTGATTGGTATGCGCTCCCGCGTCGTGATCGCCAGCGCCCAGGGATTCCTGCCGGAAGACCGGATCGGACGCGATTTGGATACACTCAATAAAATGCGTCTGGAAAACGGTGTTCTGATTCGCTCAGAAGCAACAAAATTTGAGAACAATTCAATTATTTTAAAACCTTAGGAGTCACTATGCGGTTTTGGTGGATGGCTGTTTTGCTGATTACCCTGTCTGGTTGCCAGCCGTTAACAGAATTTCGCGATATCAACTTGCTGACTGCGGTTGGCTACGCTTCAATCAGCGAGCAACGCGGTCAAACCCTTGAAGAAAAACGCATTCGTGCGATGCGGGCTTCGAAAGTGGATGCTTACCGTGAGCTGACCGAGCAGGTCTATGGCATGCGTATCAGTGCCAGGACGGGACTGACAGATCAGCAACTTGATTCAGAAGAGACCGATGGCGCGGTGGACGGCGTGATTCGCGGAGCAGAAGTGATCCGCAGCTACCCGGTAGGCGATAGTTATGTGACTGAAATGCAGCTCGATTTAAATAAAATGGAGCGAATGAAGCAGCAGGGTGAGGTCTATCATGTACCTGCGAATCAGGAAGTGATGTTCTAAATACGCTTTCGTCAGGCAAGGCGGCAACTTTATGCCAGTCAGGTTGCCGCCTTGTCTTTGTCTCTAACTCTTTGCTTCTTCTTTCGGCTTGTCTGCTGACTCATCTATCCGAAAAACGGGAAGTTGCCAGCTGAAACGAATCGCGGCAAGGCGCAGCAGAAACCCTGTCACCAGTGTGACCCCTATCGCAATGTTCTCCGACACACCAAAGTGAAGCTGGGCCATGTAGAGTCCGGCAGCAATAAATGCGACCGAAGCGTACAGCTCTTTGTGAAGCACTAATGGCGTGCGACGGCAGATCAGATCCCGAAGCAAACCACCAAATACACCCGTTACCACGGCGGCAACCAGACAGATGATCACAGGTTGCCCCATATTCATGGCAACCCGGCAGCCCAAGATGCTGAATACGATCAGACCTAATGCATCTAAAATAACGAATATTTTATGAAAGCGAACCACCAGAGGCGCAATCCAGGTGGTGGCTAACCCCGCCAGGCACGTGATAAGCAGATACTGCGGGTTGGCAATCCAGTTCAGGGGATAATGACCCAAGAGTATGTCCCGAACCGTCCCGCCGCCTATGGCTGTTGCACTGGCAACCAGCATCACACCAAACCAGTCCATGTGGCGCTTGCCGGCAGCCAGAGCGCCTGTCATCGCTTCTGCGGTGATCCCGACAATATATAAAATGGTTAATAGCATGAAAATCAGACTCTTAGTGAATAGGGATAAGGTATTGGGCGCAATGGTAAATGTGATTCAAGTCAATATCCAATGAAATTTTTGAGTGGTTTCATTAGCTGACATAATTCTGACACCCGAATGCCAAACAGATAGCCTTGCAAGCCATTCTGGCTGAGAGTGTCTACGAGATGGGAGTGAACAGTTTGAATGCTACCAGTTCGGCCTTGATTTATAACGTTTTTGCACAGAGACAGACATAGAGCACATCAGTGTCAAATAACTGACGGGTAATGGGCGGGGGATTCAGGCTTTCAGGTTCGTGCCTAAGGAACGCAGATTCTGTGCAACACCTTCTTTGTTGTATGTCTGGTGATGACCCAGGCTCTGCTGGAACAGATTGTTAAGTTTGTGGAAACTGAGCTGCGCACGCTGCAAAGCGGCACCGTTAATCTCGTTCTGGCTTCGGCATTCGTCAACCAGCGCCTGGATGGCTTCCACTTGACGGGTAAGCTCAGGATTTTCTTTCAACTGACTGCTTTGCGAATGTCGGGCGATTTGCTGATCCTGAAGCTGGATTTTATCGACCAGTGATTTTTTGTCACTGGCATGCCGGGTAATGTCGCCAGCCTCACGGTTCACAATTGACGCCCTTTCCTGCTCTAGCAGGCGTAACAGAGCCTCAAGCGTGGCATGTTGCTGGGCAAGTAATTGTTCTATGGTTGGCGACATGTTTCTGCACTCCGGCGCTGAATCTGCAAGCTATGGATAATATCAGAGCCCGCGTAATTCGTCCTCAAATCGCAGCATATTGCTGGCCAGTCGATCCGCATCAACCTGGTAGGAACCATTGCTGATGGCATTTTTAATCGACTCGACCTTGTTGCGATCAAAGCTCGGTTCAGCAGCCAGTTGCTGATGAATTTGCCCGACCGCACGTGCCTGCGAGCTCAGTGAGACCGCATCCCGAGGCGTGTGACCAGACTCTTCTCTGGCCTCGGTCCTGCCTTGTGTGTTGTTCGTACTGCTACTGTTGCGCAGGTTGCTTAACAGCTGACCACTACGCAGGGAATCAATACTTGCCATAATCGTGTTGCCTTTAACAGATATTCATCGTTGATGCCCTGCTATCGGCAAGGCTATGACTAACTTTAGCATTTTTTTCGTTCAGTACTTCACTGTGACTTCACCAACTGCGGTAATGGTCGCATTGATAATGCGGCGTGACTTATTGTTCTGCACCCGTATGTCTTCACCCAGAGAGCCATCGGACAGCGCGGTCCCCTTAGTTACTATGTTCAGGCCACTCTGGCCTGCTCTGATCAGCACGGAATCGTTACGGCATACCAGGCAGATATCATTACCCAGTACGGCCTCACCCATGTTGATATTACGTTTTACTGTCGAGCCGATGATTTGCTCAGGGTATTCGAACACTATGCCTCTCTGATAACGACTCTCAACCTGACGTACCTGCAAGTCTGAGTCGGCAATGACTGCGCCGCGGGCCAGTGGTCTTGCGGCAACGACTCTGGGCAGCAAGAGGGAAACCTGCACCGGTACGTAAACCTGCCAATTTGTTGAAGGGCAGCTGACCAGAACGGTGACATTGCCGGTCAGAGACTGCTTACCCGGCACAGACGTATCAAGTGCGTCTTGGCAATCACCAATGCGTAACCGGTTATCCAGCTCGGAGGCTGTAATGTCCAATTCTCCGCGCTCTGGTTTGTCCACCAGGCTTCTGATGTGATCCGCTGCTGCCTCGCGCACATTACTGAGCATATTATCGCTAGCAGCAATTGCATTCATGCTTAAGAAACCGCACAGTATGCCGATAAAGATTAAACAGAGTGTAAATTGTGTTCTTCCTGTCACGCTTTTCGCTCTTTTTATGTCGCTTTCTGGGGCTACAATTGCCCCATGATAGGGGATTTTGACTCGGATTACCCGTTGATCCTTCAAGATTGTCTATTTTTACAACAATTCATTTCGACAACTTTGGAGTCACGTTATATGTCGGGGATATTGGATTCTGTGAACCAGCGCACTCAGCTTGTGGGACAAAACCGTCTCGAGTTGCTGACCTTCAAGCTGAACCGCCGCCAGCGCTACGGCATTAATGTCTTCAAGGTCAAAGAGGTACTGCAGTGCCCTAAGCTCACAGCCATGCCGAATCTTCATCCGCTGGTGAAAGGGATAGCCCATATTCGTGGTCAGACCATTTCTGTGATTGACATGAGCCTGGCAACTGGCGGACGTCCGATTGAGAGCACAGAAAATTGTTTTGTGATCATCTCCGAGTTTAATCGCTCTGTGCAGGGTTTTTTGGTGTCTGCTGTTGAGCGAATCATTAATATGAACTGGGAAGACATTCTTCCGCCTCCTAAAGGTGCAGGCAGTGGTAACTACCTGACCGCGGTGACAGAAATTGATGGTGAATTGGTCGAAATTCTGGATGTGGAAAAAATCCTGGATGAAATTTCGCCAAGGCACACGGAAGTGTCACAGACATTGCGGGATGAGATGATTCGTGACAATCCGGTCACTCGCCGCGTACTGGTGGCTGATGACTCCAGTGTGGCGCGTAAACAGGTGCAAAGGGCAATTGAATCAATCGGTTGCGAGTGCATTCTGGTGAAGGATGGTAAAGAAGCCCTCAACAAGCTCCGTGAAATGGCAACAGAAGATAGTATCTATAATCAGCTTGATTTAGTGATTTCTGATATCGAAATGCCTGAAATGGACGGTTATACCCTGACGGCGGCCATCAGAAATGATGCCAAACTAAAAGATTTACATGTTATCCTGCACACCTCGTTGAGTGGGGTATTTAATCAGGCCATGGTAGACAGAGTCGGTGCTAATGCGTTTATTCCCAAGTTTAATCCTGATGAACTTGGCGCAGCAGTTAAAGCGGCCATGCCTGAATAAACTAACGTTAGAGTAGTAGATGACAGCCATAACAATTAAAGACCAGGAATATCGAGATTTTTGCCGTTTCTTGGAAGGTCAATGCGGTATCATTCTTGGCGACAGCAAGCAGTATCTGGTTCGGAGTCGCCTGAGTCCTTTGGTCAACCGCTTTGGTCTGGCGTCGCTCTCTGAATTGTTGCAGATTGTGATCAGTGGCCGTAACCGTGAATTACGGGTCGCGGCAGTTGATGCCATGACAACGAATGAGACACTGTGGTTCAGGGATACCTATCCGTATACTGTACTGGCCGACAAGATCCTGCCGGAACTGGCCACGAATAAGCGGCCGATACGCATCTGGTCTTCCGCAAGCTCTTCAGGCCAGGAGCCATACTCCATTGCCATGACAGTACTGGAAACACAGCAGCGCCGCCCTGGTATGTTGCCACTGGGCATTCAGGTGACTGCCACAGATATTTCGCAAACCATGCTGGATATGTGCCGGACGGGTGTGTATGACGCTCTGGCGTTAGGCCGTGGCCTGTCCCCGGAGCGCCGGCAAGCGTTTTTCGAACCGATTGGCGACGGGCGGATGCGAATTGGCAGCAAGGTAAAGCAGATGGTAAATTTTCGTCCGCAAAACCTGAAAGACAGCTACGCGTTGCTCGGTAAGTTTGATGTGATTTTCTGCCGCAATGTCCTGATTTATTTTGCGCCAGAGATGAAAGCGAAAGTGCTCAATCAAATGGCGGCCAGCCTGAACCCAGGCGGTTACCTGCTGCTGGGCGCATCTGAGTCTCTGACCGGACTGACTGACAGGTTTGAGATGATCCGCTGTAACCCGGGTATTATCTACAAGCTGAAGTGATGCCGTCGTAGTCGAGCCGACGCATTAGAACTGATGCATGAGAACAGAAGTATTAGAACAGAGGGGTCCGTAATGGACCCTTTTTTGCATCCCTGCATTTGTGCTTTGCCCCCGCAAGACTGCCGGCATCGCCTCCTTTCGTTCCGCTATCACACCATTTTCAATATTGGCACGCCCTTTGCAGATAAATCAGTAAGTGATTCAGGAGGCAGACGATGGCCATTTCTTTTGATAAAGCATTAGGTGTGCACCAATACACAGTTGGTGTCAGGGGTAAAAGGGCTGAAACCCTTGCCAGTAACATCGCTAACGCCAATACACCCGGTTATAAAGCAAAAGACATGGACTTTCAGCGCGCGCTGAATGCGGCAACATCAGAGGCAAAAGTTGGCCTCAGCCGTACCAATGAGCGGCATATTGCTGCCTCCACCAAAGTCATGGGTGAACAGAAGTACCGTGTGCCCGATCAGCCGGATACCGGTGATGGCAACACGGTCGATGCTCAGTTGGAGCAAAATCTGTTTATGCAAAACGCGCTGGAGTATCAGGCATCGCTGGATTTTCTGGGCTCGAAATTCAGTAATCTGAGCAAGGCATTAAAAGGGGATTAATAAATGAGTTTGTTTAACGTTTTTAATGTCACCGGTTCGGCAATGAGTGCAGAATCCGTACGTCTGAACACCACGGCCAGTAACATGGCGAATGCCAACACCGTCAGCAGCTCTGCGGCACAAACGTACAAGGCGCGTCACCCTGTGTTCGAGGCGGCGCTGCAAAGTGCCAGCTACCAGCGTGAAGAAAGTGTTCCTGTAAGGGTGAAAGCCATTGTCGAAAGCCAGAAGCCTTTGACGGCGGAATATAACCCGGCACACCCTTTGGCCAATGCCGAAGGCTATATCTATAAACCGAACGTTAACGTGATGGAAGAGATGGCGAACATGATCTCGGCTTCACGTTCCTATCAAAGCAATGTTCAGGTCGCAGATGCCAGTAAGCAGATGCTGATGCGAACACTGCAGATGGGCAAATAAGGGTAGGGAGTAACTGACATGACCGGTATTAAAGGCACAGGTCAAAGCCCTTTGTCCTATATTGACCAGCTTAAGAGCATGCAGGAGAAAAAACTGCAGTCTGAGCAGAAAGTAACTGGACAACAAGAGCTTAAGCAGGAAGATTTTCTGTCATTGCTGACCAAGCAGATGTCGCAGCAGGATCCGTTCAAACCTGTTGGTAATGATCAGATGATTGCGCAGATGGCGTCGTTTGCCACAGTTGACGGCATCAGCAAGATGAACGAACAGTTTGGTGGCCTGAATGCTGCCATGACATCCAATCAGGCCCTGCAGGCATCTTCTCTGGTCGGCCGCGATGTGCTTGTTCCGAATCCAACCGGCTCGAAATCTGCCGAAGGTGGTGTCGCGGGAATGGTTAAGTTGCCGCAATCGCTTAATAACCTGATTGTTCGGGTTGAAAATGCAACAGGCGAGCTGGTACGCAGCTTTGATTTAGGCTCTAAGCCTGCCGGTGATCATCGCGTGGCATGGGACGGTAAAGATGACCGCGGCAATATGTTGCCTGCCGGTAAGTATCAGCTGAAAGTCAGCGGACTGGCCGACGGCAAGAACTCAGAATTTGACGTTTCGACTTACGCCAACGTGAACAGCGTGCTGCTGGGCAATGGTGACGGTAATGTCATGCTGAATCTGGCTGGATTTGAGTCCCCGATTAAGCTGGCTGAAGTGCTGGAAGTCGGCAAGGCATAACGCCGGACGCATTAATAAATCACCAGCGACATCAATAAGGTGTGGCTGGTGAACAATAAGTACGCTGTACACAGAATTCAGGAGAGTCACCTATGGGCTTTAATGTCGCACTGAGTGGACTGGGCGCCGCCCAGAAAGATTTGAACACCACAAGTAACAACATTGCCAACGCCAATACTTACGGCTTTAAAGAGTCGCGGGCCGAATTTGGTGATGTGTATTCAAACTCTATTTTTTCCAACACCAAAACCACTACAGGTGGTGGTGTCCAGAATTCTGTGGTTGCTCAGCAGTTTCATGAAGGTTCCAGTATTTATACCAACAACCCGATGGATTTGCGTATTTCCGGTACCGGCTTTTTTGCCGTATCAGACCAGCGTCTGGAGCCGAACAATAACAGCCTGACCCGTAACGGTGCTTTCCATCTGGACAAAGATAATTACATTGTTAACTCAGAAGATCAGTTCTTATTGGGATACGGTGTGGATCAGGAAACGGATCAGGTGGTCTCTTATGAACCACAGGCACTGAAAGTGCCGGATCAATTTGGTCAGCCGAAAGCCACCAGTCAGGTCGAGATTGGTGTCAACCTGCCTGCTAACGGCGACCCGAAAGACATCAATCAGTTTAACTTTGAAGACCAGGATACCTATAACAAATCCACTTCTGTCACCATGTATGACTCCTTAGGTCAGCCATACAAAATGACCAGTTATTATGTGAAGGACAATACGCAGCCAAATCGCTGGGCGACGTTTTATACCGTGACGGATGCCGACGGTGAGAAGCCGCTGGACATTGCCGACGGTGAGGCAACCAATGTCGCGGGACATACCGGCGCACTGGTTGATTTTAACTTCGACGGAACAGTCGCCCAGGTAAATGGCGGTAACCCGATGATTTCTGAAGCTTTCAGTGCGGCTGGCCTGAGCATGAACGGTGCGGATGGTTCACAGACGCTTAACTTTAACTTTGATGCCCCTACTCAGTTTGCGGCGCCGTTTGAAGTGCGTAAGTTCAGTGAAAATGGTGCCACCACAGGTTATCTGGCCAAAGTGGATGTCGATGCCAAAGGCTCTATTGTGGCAACCTACAGTAACGGGGAAAACATTACCCTTGGCCGTGTCGGTATGGTTCGTGTTCCGAACGAGCAGGGGTTGCTGTCTAAGGGCGGCACTCAATGGGCGGTAAGCCAGGAGTCTGGTGCTGCTGTTTGGGGGGAGGCGACCTTCGGTGCGTTTGGTTCGGTGAAAAGCGGTACGCTGGAGCAGTCAAACATTGACATGACTCAGGAACTGGTGGATTTGATCACCGCGCAGCGTAATTTCCAGGCCAACTCCCGTGCCCTGGAAGTGGACAACAGTCTCCAGCAGACCATACTGCAAATTCGTTAATCTCATCTCGTCTGACATTGCCGCCTGAGCCTCTGATGGCGGCAATGTTTGTCCGACACCTGTCTTTCAGAAGCCATTTCTTTGGCACCTCGCTGATTTCCCATCTTTGTTATGGAAAGCATCTCTCACTAATTACCTGATCTTTCGCTGTTTCATGACTGTTTTTCAGCCATTTACCAATGTGGTACGTATATTGCTTCTATAGCTGCAGTACTGATTGGGAGACTCGAAATGGATCGTGCACTGTACCTGGCAATGAGCGGCGCTAAACAAGATATGTATGGCTTGCAGCTTCATGCCAACAACCTGGCTAACGTTCGTACGACTGGCTTTCGCGCTGATTTAGAGCAGGCGCGGAGTATGCAGGCGTTTGGCGAAGGCATGCCGTCCCGTGTGTTTTCCATGACAGAGAGACCGGGGCAGGATTTTGCCCAGGGGGCAGTGATGACAACAGGCCGGGATCTGGATGTTGCCGTAGAAGGTAACGGCTGGCTGGCGGTATTGGATGCCAGCGGCCAGGAAGCTTATACCCGTGCCGGTCACCTGAAAATCGATCAGACAGGCTTGCTGCAAAACAGCAATGGCAGCCTGATGGTCGGTGAAAATGGCGGCCCGATTTTTATTCCTCTGCCAATCAGCAAAATTGAAATCGGTAAGGATGGCACTGTTTCGGTCCGTCCTCAGGGCGCACCGGCCGATGCGATGGAAGTGGTTGATCGCATTAAAATGGTGAAGCCGGACAACAGTGAAGTTTTTAAAGACGTTGATGGCCTGTTCAAATCCAAAGTGCCTGCGCAGTTATTTGACGCCGATGCTGAGGTGACTCTGCTGAGCGGTGCGCTAGAGGGCAGTAACGTGAATGCCGTGGGTGAAATGACCAGCATGATAGATCTTCAGCGTCATTTTGAAATGCAAGTTAAGTTAATGAAAACCGCAGAGGAAATGGACCAGGCGTCCTCGTCTCTGCTGCGTTTGGGCTAATTAGGAAAGGAATAACACATGCATCCAGCATTATGGGTCAGTAAAACCGGTCTTGACGCTCAGCAAACAAACATCTCGACCATTTCGAATAACCTGGCTAACGCCTCGACCATAGGCTTCAAAAAGAGCCGCGCAGTGTTCGAGGATCTGTTTTATCAGAACATCAACCAGCCTGGCGGCCAGTCCACTCAGGATACGACCTTGCCATCCGGTCTGATGCTGGGGGCGGGTTCAAAGGTGGTGGCAACACAAAAAGTGTTTACTCAGGGTAATACCCAGACCACCAATAACGCCATGGACATGATGATTGAAGGCGATGGCTTCTTTCAGATCCTGCTGCCGGACGGCAACATAGGCTACACCCGGAATGGTCAGTTCACTATCAATGAAGAAGGCCAGATGGTGACCTCAGGTGGCGGTTATTTGCTGCAGCCTGAAATTGTCGTGCCGGAAGATGCGGTCAGTATTACTGTCGGTACAGACGGTGAAGTGTCTGCCCGTATCCGTAACCAGCAGGAAAGCCTGGTACTGGGCCAACTGACCACGGTTGATTTTATCAACCCGGGCGGTATGGAGCCTATCGGTCAGAACCTGTTCCTGCCAACCGGTGCGAGCGGCGATCCGCAGGAAGGCGTGCCAGGTCTGGAAGGGTTTGGCCAGATCCGCCAGTCAATGCTGGAAACGTCCAACGTGAACGTGACTGAAGAGCTGGTCAATATGATTGAAGCTCAGCGCGTGTACGAAATGAACTCCAAAGTGATTTCAACCGTTGACCAGATGCTGAGCTATGTGAACCAGCAGCTTTAATTAAGAGTGGGGTCTAAGATGAAAAATTGGTTGTTGACTGCTTTAATACTGACGCTGACCGGTTGTGTCCAGATGCCGGAACAACAGGATGAGCTGACACAGGCGACGACCAATGTCGATGCCGTAGAAGGGAATCAGGATTCATCGGGCGGTGATTTGATTGACCTTGTACGTCGTCGTGATGATCCGCAGGCCGGCGACCCGGCCTGGAGCAGTGTTCGCCCGCAGGATAAACCGGCTCATTACGCCACGGCGACCGGTTCTTTGTTCAGCCAGGCGCTGGCGCAGGATATGTATGATGATACCCGTCCGCGCGGGATCGGTGATATCGTGACCGTGATGCTGGCTGAGAAAAACAAAGCGAATAAAAGTGCCAGTACCGATCTCGACAAGTCGACAGATCTTACCATGGACCCCCTGACACTCGGCGGCAAGCCGCTGACGATTGGCGATCGCGACATCTCTTACGATGTCAATAACTCCAATACCTTTTCAGGCAGTACCTCAGCCGACCAGAGCAACAGCATTCAGGGCTCAATTTCAGTCGAAGTGGTTGACGTATTGGCGAACGGTAATCTGCTGGTGCGCGGCGAGAAGTGGCTGACACTCAACAGCGGTGATGAGTATATCCGGCTGAGCGGCACGATTCGTCCTGATGACATCACGCAGGAAAACACCATAGAATCGACCCGGATTGCCAATGCCCGCATTCAGTATTCCGGCACCGGCGACAGGCAGGATGTACAGGAGCAGGGCTGGCTGGCCCGGTTCTTTAACGTCAGTTTGTAAGCCATGTATTTCCCTTTAACCGCCACCCGACGATGAGAGTATGACAGTGACCAGACAAATGCTATGGGCAGGACTCGCCCTGTTGATGGCTTTCCCTTTGCAGGCCGCCCGAATTAAGGATGTCTCTGAAGTTGCCGGGGTGCGGAGTAACCAGTTGTCAGGTTACGGTCTGGTTGTTGGTCTGCCGGGAACCGGGGAAACCACGCCATTTACCGACCAGAGCTTCAATGCCATGTTGCAAAACTTCGGCATCCAGTTGCCGGCAGGCACCAAACCCAAAACCAAGAATGTGGCCGCTGTAGCTGTCAGCGCGACCTTGCCGCCTTTCACCAAGCAAGGTCAGCATATTGATATCACTGTCTCTTCTATCGGCTCGGCGAAAAGCCTGCGCGGCGGCACCTTGATTCAAACTTTCCTGCGCGGCCTGGACGGTAAAGTCTATGCGGTGGCGCAGGGCAGCCTGGTGGTTGGCGGCTTCAGTGCCGAAGGTCTGGACGGTTCTAAGCTGGTGGGCAATAACCCGACGGTCGGCCGCATTGCAAACGGCGCGATTGTCGAGCAGGAAGTCCCTAACCCGTTCAGCCGCGGCGATCATCTGACTTTTAACCTGTTTGAATCTGATTTCACCACAGCGCAACGTATGTCAGATGCCATCAATCAGTTTCTCGGCCCTGATATGGCCGCGCCCATTGATGCCACTTCGGTACGTGTACGTGCGCCGCGAGATGTGAGCCAGCGGGTGGCTTTCCTGTCGACTATCGAAAATCTTGAATTCGACCCGGCCGAAGGCGCGGCGAAAATTATCGTGAACTCCCGTACCGGGACAATCGTTGTCGGGCAGCATGTAAAGCTCAAACCGGCAGCGATTACCCACGGTGGTATGACAGTGTCGATCCGGGAAAATCCTACTGTCAGCCAGCCCAATCCATTCTCCGGCGGCGAAACTGTGGTGGTACCTGACTCTCAGATTGAAGTGACGGAAGAAGACTCCCGGATGTTTAAGTTCAATCCGGGGATTACCCTGGATGAGCTGGTACGCGCGGTCAATCAGGTGGGGGCTGCGCCTTCCGATCTGATGGCGATTCTGCAGGCACTGAAACAGGCTGGTGCCATTGAAGGCCAGCTGATCATTATTTAATTATGGCTGGCACCTTGTGTGAAGGTGCTGATGGAAAGACCATTACAGGCAGATAACTGACGATGAAACCGACGGACCCAGGCTTTGTCAACGACCTTGCTAATCTTGACAGACTTCGTGCTGGCATCAAAGGCAAAGGGGATACGGAATCTTTGAGAGCAGCAGCAGAGCAGTTTGAAGCCCTGTTCACTCAAATGCTGTTTAAATCGATGCGTCAGGCCAATGAAGCCTTTGAGTCTGATCTGATGAGCAGCTCAAACACCAAGTTTTTTGAAGAAATGCGCGACGAGCAAATGTCCAGTGAACTCAGCGCCCGCGGTTCGCTTGGTTTGGCTGATCTGATCGTGGAACAGCTCAGCGCATTAGAGCAGCCACCGGCAACACCGGAAGAGCAGGCGAAAGCGGCGCAAGAAAAAGCCGCCGGTTTCGAGGCCATTCAGCAGTCGCGTCAGGTGTCTGCCGATGATGTGCTTGCCAAAGTCTTCGCAGCCAAAGATGCAACGGCTATAGACACGGCGGCTAAAGAGAAAGCTGCGTCAGCGCCGGAACAAGCGGCGATACCAGCAGCTTCTGCCACCACGCCAGCCGAGTTTGTCCGTCCGCCATTGCGCCAGCCGCAGGAAAAACCGTTTTCTTCGCCGGAAGATTTCGTGACCCGCATGCGTCCGTTTGCTGAAAAAGCGGCAGGCATGCTGGGCACCGATCCGGCAGTGCTGATTGCGCAGGCGGCACTGGAAACAGGCTGGGGTAAAAAAGTGGTGAAAAATGCGGCAGGTGACAGTAATAATCTGTTCAACATCAAAGCGGACCCACGCTGGGCCGGCAATAAAGTGGCCACTCAGACGCTGGAATACCATGACGGCATTCCGGTTCAGGAGCGGGCGGCATTCCGCTCTTACAATACTTATGAAGACAGTTTCAACGACTATGTCCGTTTTTTGAATGACAACCCGCGTTATTCAGAAGCACTGGCCTCGCCGCAAGATCCGCGCCGTTTTATTCGTAACCTGCATCAGGCCGGTTACGCGACCGATCCGAAATACGCCGATAAAATCATCAATGTGATGGAGTCGGTGAAAAAACTGATGAAGTAAAAAATACGGCTAGAAAATAATCTCTAGCCGTAAAGTTAATTGATTAGCAAATTTTACCTTCAACCGCTGAGCCTAGCGGAATTCCTTTGTATGTTGTGTAAACGCTTGCAGCTGCATTTCCTGTTCTTATTGTGGTTGAACCATTCCCATTAAATTGTCGATTTTCCCATACATTAGCTGGCCCCCAGAATCTTACCCATGTCTGAACTAATGTTTTTCCAAGTATTTTAGAGCTGACATTGTATGTTGTTGCACCAATATGGCTACCTATTGCTATAGGTTTGCTCCAAAAATTCGGTGAAGCATATGCTGAAAATCTTCGACAGCTTAAAGCCATAATATCGTTCTCATTGAGAGTGCTGGCTTTTGTTTCAATTTTATTTGCAGGAACTTTGGGCTCGGCGAGTTCACTAACCGGCACTTCTTCATAACTATCCGTTGTGATTCTTTGTGTTACGCAATTAGGGCCAGGAAGGTCAACAATACTGAAGTCTGGCGGATTACTTGGATCAGTAAATAATAACGCCTCGGAACACTCCTTAATGATTGGATTACCTGACTCATCGAACCATTCAATGGTACCGGTAAATATATATTGATGACCATCTGGGTCAGTCATTACTTTGGTATCAGGATCTTGATATAGCAGGGAAGTGTCTACATAAATGGGGTTCCCTTCCGTATCAAACGCATTTGTCTCGGTACCGGCATAGGCCAGACTGGTTACGAGTGACGCTGACAATACAATCAGTTTTTTATAATTGAACATTGTTATACTCCATTGTGAATTCAATTGCATATTAGTTCAGTGCACCTTTTTGTAAATAATTCTTCTTCATATTTTGCGATGTGCGGCAACCTTTTTCCTTTAGCCGACTTATATTTAATTTAATCAATTAAAAACAATGACTTATATATTGGAATGATTTTTGCTTATTAATCTCCAGTAAAGTAACTCCCCCCGAGGTTTTCTGGAGGCGCAATGGCGTTCGATTTGCTCAGTTTGGGCTCTCAAGGTGTGTTAACAGCGCAAAGGCAGCTGAATACCACCAGCCATAACATCAACAACGTCAATACGGATGGTTACAGCCGCCAGTCTGTGGTGCAGCAGACCAACGATCCCCTGTGGTGGGGCGGCAATAACTACGGCACGGGCGTACACGCGGCAGAAGTTCGCCGCGGTTATGATCAGTTTGCCACTAACGAGCTGAACCTCACCACGACCAATCACAGTTACGCCACTGAGCGCGACGGCCAGCTGGAGCGGCTCGATAAGCTGCTGGCAAACAGTGCCAGTCAGGTGCCGCAGGATATGAACCAGTGGTACGACGCCGTCAAAGCAATGGCTGACAGCCCCAATGATCTGGGCACCCGCAAAGTGGTGCTGGAAAAAGCCAAAATGGTTGCGGCCGGTTTGAATGACACCCACCGGGTTCTGGCCGAACAGAAAGACGTCACCAATGACGTACTGGCAAAAACCCTGCACAGAGTGAATGACATTGGCCGCGAGCTGGTGGAAATCCATCAGGCTTTGCTGAAAACCCCGGCCGGCGGCGCAGATAACGACCTGATGGACAGACATCAGCAGTTAATCAATGAGCTGTCGACTTACACCAAAGTCACGGTCACGCGCAAGAACGCGGAAACCTTCAACGTCCTGATCGGCAGTGGCCATACCCTGGTGTCCGGGACCCATTCCAGCGAGCTGCAAATGATCAATGGCGATCCGGATCCGCAACAGACCCAGCTGGCAGTGGTGGCAGGTAAATCCCTGAAAGCCATTAGCTCGGACGATGTTGGCGGCAAATTGGCGTCACTGTTTGAATACCGTGACAAAACCTTGCCACAGGTGATGGATGAGCTGGGCAAAATGACCATAGGTTTCACCGAGTCGGTGAATCAGCTTCAGTCACAGGGGCTGGATCTGAACGGTCAGGTGGGTGAGGCCATGTTTACCGATGTCAATGCCCCTGAGGTTGCCGCCTCCCGCGCGCTGATCCCCCAGGGCTCAAGTGCGCAGGTGAAGGTGTATATACAGGATCTCAGCAAGTTGCAGGCCGGTGAGTACGAGCTGGGATTCAACGGCAGTCAGCATACGCTGAAAATGCCGGATGGTTCTTCGCAGTCCGTCATTCCGAGTGGCCTGCCGCCGAGTTTCGATGTTGATGGCGTGCGGATAGAAATTGCCGCTCCGATTGCCAGCGGCGAAAAAATCCTGCTGCGGCCTACCCGCAATGCGGCCAGAGACGTGCAGGCTGAAATGACAGATCCGGCAAAAATTGCGGCGCAGAGTTATCTCAGCTCTGCAACGCAGGCGCAGGGAAAAGCCGAGTTTGCTATTACATCTCCCGGCCCGTTACGTGAATTCCAGGTTGCGGTATCACCCGACTCCTCGCAGTTTGCGGTGCTGGATATGCAGGGCAATGTGCTGCAGGCTCCGCAGCCTTATCCGCCAAGCGGGCAGGTGGTGGTCGGCGGCACCGGGTTCACTCTGAGTAATGGTGCGGCAGGCGGTGACGTCTTTGCCGTTAACCTGAATGCGGCCACCGGCGATAACGGGAACCTGATCAAAATGCAGGATCTTCAGGATATGAAGCTCATGAATAAAGGCCGATCCAGCGTGATCGACGTCTATGAGGGGCTGAACACCGAAATGGGTGTGCAGCGCGCATCGGCCGCACGTCTGAAAGAAGTGGGTCGTCAGGAAAAAGAAGCTGCAGAGAGCCGTGTGGCTGAAATATCCGGCGTCAACATGGATGAAGAAGCCGCAAACATGATGAAGTTCCAGCAGGCCTACATGGCATCGTCCCGCATTATGACGGTGGCGAACGAAACCTTTAATACTTTGCTTAATGCCGCGCGATAAGGAGTTAAAGCCATATGATTAGCCGAATTGCCAGCTTTCATAACTATCAGTCCGTGGCGAATGATATGAACCGTCAACAAGTGAAAGTCGCGGATAACCAGGAACAACTGGCGTCCGGCAAGCAATTGCTGACCGCCGGGGACGATCCGGTTGCCTCTATCTATGTGCAGAATTTTTCACAGCAAAATACGGAAATTGATCAGTCGCTGCGCTCTATCACCCTGGCACGTAATCGCCTGAACAGTGAAGAAACCGCGATTTCCGATGCGGAAACCCTGCTCGATGACGCCAAACGCAAAACCATGTCTATGGTGAACGGTTCGTTGTCAGATGATGACCGAATCGCACACATGCAGGATTTGCGAGGGCTGTTTGATTCCGTTATCCACTTAGTCAATACCCAGGATGAATCCGGCAACTTTGTTTTTGCGGGCAATCAGTACGACAAACAGCCGTTTTTCCGTGACGGCAACGGCAATGTCAGTTATGTCGGCGACAGCTATCAGCGGATGTCTAAAGTGTCGCCGAACGTCGAAGTGCCTGTGAATGATCCGGGCGACAAGCTGTTTATGAACATCGAGAACCCGTATGGCGATTATCAGCCGGATTACGATCTGCAGTCTGGTTCGCTGTTGCTGCTGTCGCATGCCCGGAATAACAACCACTCAGACAATGCCAGCTATACCATTGATTTTACGCAGACGGGGTCAGGGGCGGTTTACGATCTTTATCAGGATGGTTTGCTGGTTGACAGTCAGCCCTTCGATCCGAAACGCGGAATCGAGTGGGGGACATTGTCGGTACAGCTGGAAGGCGAAGTGACAGACGGTGATCAGATCACCCTGAGCCGGCAGGATACTTTCAGTCTGTTTGATTCTTTCAAACGCGGAATTGAAGTCTCTGCCCGCGCACCTTCTGATGCCTCAGCAACCGCTGAATTGCACCAGGTGGCAGAAGAGTTTTCACAGGCGTTCAAGCATATTAACCGGGCGCGATCAGAAGTCGGCACCCGGCTGCAGACCCTGGATCGTCAGGCCGATATGCATGAAGACTTTAAGCTGGTGATCAATAAAGCACGCGGTACGCTGGAAGATCTGGACTATGGCAAAGCCGTGGTGGAGCTCAATGAAAATATGCTGGCGTTGCAGGCTTCCCAGCAGGCGTTTGCGAAAACTAAAAACCTTAGCCTGTTCAACTATATCTAACTTCCGGTCTCGGCTGGCCGTTTAATGAGCCCCTTTATCGGCATTTCAGGTAAGGGGCTTTGTTTTATCTTTGCCGCTGTCAACTTGCCGGGCGGCAAGGCTTGGCGGCAGAGCGGTTCAATGAGCTGGCATGGCTTTGCCGCTTTGCTTCAATTGCCACTGAAATAGAGTTCAAAGCCATGAAAATAAAGACTTATTATTTATGGCACACTAATTGCTAAAGTATTATTGTGATTTTCATTAACGACATTTTTACTAACGCTGGTCCCG
Organism: Photobacterium sp. WH77; assembly: GCF_022014395.1. Taxonomy (NCBI): domain Bacteria; kingdom Pseudomonadati; phylum Pseudomonadota; class Gammaproteobacteria; order Vibrionales; family Vibrionaceae; genus Photobacterium; species Photobacterium sp. WH77. The sequence continues at coordinate 173,167 of NZ_JAKLTE010000006.1, forward strand.
CTTCACTCTCTGATGGGTTGACGTTGCGGGTAGCTGTTTCGCTAACAGCGAAAAGTCAAAGGAGAGCAAAATGGGTGTAACAGTGAACACCAACGTGTCTGCCATGACTGCGCAGCGCTACCTCAACAAAGCATCTGAGGGCCTGAGCCAATCCATGGAGCGCCTGTCTACGGGCAGCCGCATTAACAGCGCCAAAGACGATGCGGCCGGTTTACAGATTTCCAACCGTCTGATTGCGCAGACGCGTGGTCTGAACGTGGCGATGCGAAATGCCAATGACGGTATTTCAATTGCGCAGACCGCAGAAGGTGCGATGCAGGAATCCACCAGTATTCTGCAACGTATGCGTGATCTGTCGCTGCAATCGGCGAACGGTGCCAACTCGGATGACGACCGCGTTGCTATCCAGGAAGAAATTACCGCGTTGCAGGACGAGTTGAACCGTATCGCGGAAACCACTTCGTTCGGTGGCCGTAAACTGCTCAATGGTACTTTCGGTGAAGCGGCCTTCCAGGTCGGTGCGGATGCCGGTGAAGCGATTGTTGTCGGTCTGGACAGTGTCCGCGCTGACGAAGCGAAAATGGGCGGCAGCTTGCTGGTCTCGACCACGACGATTCAACCGGACGCAACGCTGGCCGCTGATACCAATATTGAATTGAGTGTTACGGCAGCAGACGGCACGGTCACGCCAGTGGCTATCGGTCTTATTGGCGGTGATGATGTGGAAGAAATTGCCACCCGTATTAATGGCCAGAATGGTCTGATTAATGCGTCCGTGACCGAGAAAGGTGAGCTTCAGTTGGTCTCCAGTGACGGTACCGTGGGTGTCACCAATGGTGCGATCAGCATGATCAACAGCGACGGAACGACTGTCGCGGGTGATATCGCCGGTACGGCGACTGATATTACTGTCTCGCAAGTCGATGTATCAACTGCAGGTGGGGCGCAGCGTGCTGTTCCTCTGATTGACTCGGCGCTGAAATATATCGACAGCATGCGAGCCGATTTGGGTGCAAAGCAAAATCGTCTGACGCACACCATCAATAACCTGGCCAATACCTCTGAGAATGTGTCTGCCTCGAACAGCCGTATCCGTGATACCGACTTTGCGAAAGAGACAACAGATATGACTAAGAATCAGATTCTGCAGCAAGCAAGTACCTCTATTCTTGCTCAAGCCAAACAGATTCCGCAGTCTGCACTGAACTTACTGCAGTAACCTCTAAACGCAGTATTTTGATTAAACGGCAAGGTGGCAATACCTTGCCGTTTTTTATTGGTGCCAGCCAATAAAAAATTAGCAAATAAATAGCAAAAAAATCCTGTAAAGTTTTCTTCCTTACCGCCGATAACCCTTATAGAACAAGAAAGTGCGCCACTGCTTAATCAAGGTAATGAATTCTGATTCATTGTTGATTGTGTTCAGTTTCACACTTTTTTGCCCAGTAAAAAAATTTCAAAAAAAATCTTAAAGCTTTCTTCACCAGTGCCGTTAAAGGTGATGTACGAAGAATAACTCGGACTTGCCGGCTGAGCTGGTCAAGCCACAAAGAAGCACAAGTAAGGAGAATTACTATGGCAGTTACAGTAAACACTAACGTTTCTGCAATGACCGCTCAGCGTTACCTGAACAAAGCTAGCGATAATACAGCAGCTTCTATGGAGCGCCTGTCTACCGGTTCACGCATCAACAGTGCAAAAGATGACGCAGCAGGTCTGCAAATTTCTAACCGTCTGATGACTCAGAGCCGTGGCCTTGACGTAGCAGTACGTAACGCCAACGACGGTATCTCAATGTCTCAGACTGCTGAAGGTGCGATGCAAGAAACCACCAGCATCCTGCAACGTATGCGTGACCTGTCTCTGCAATCGGCGAACGGTTCTAACTCAGATGACGACCGTAAAGCGATTCAGGAAGAAGTAACAGCACTGAATGATGAACTGAACCGTATCGCGGAAACCACGTCTTTCGGTGGTCAGAAGCTGCTGAATGGTTCATTCGGTACCCGTGCATTCCAGGTGGGTGCAGATTCCGGTGAAGCCGTACAGCTTACGCTGAAAAATATGCGTTCTGACAGCGCTGACATGGGTGGTAGCCTGATGGTTTCAACTAACCAGGTGGCAGATAAAAACTCTACCCTGGATGCAGATACAACCATCGAGCTGAGCGTAACGGATGCTGACGGTAATGCGACAGCGGTAAGCATCGACCTGGTTGGTGGTGACGATATCGAAGAAATCGCGACCCGTATCAACGGCCAGAATGACCAGATCAATGCGTCTGTTTCTGAAAAAGGTGAGCTGCAAATTTTCTCATCTAACGGTACTGTCGGTGTGACTACCGGTACTATCGCAATGACTGATACTGCGGGTAATGCTGTGGATGCCTCAATTGCAGGCACAGCGGCTAATATCACAGTGTCTCAGCTGGATGTCAGCACAGTCGGTGGTGCACAGCAAGCAGCGGCCATTCTGGATGGTGCTATGCAGTTTGTTGATTCGCACCGTGCAGAGCTGGGTGCGAAACAAAACCGTATGGATCACACCATCAGTAACCTGAACAGCATCAATGAAAACGTGACTTCTTCTAACAGTCGTATCCGTGATACTGACTTTGCGAAAGAAACCACAAACCTGACTAAGAACCAAATCCTGCAGCAAGCGTCGACCTCTATCCTGGCGCAAGCGAAGCAGGCGCCTCAGGCGGCACTGAGCCTGCTGGGCTAATCCGTTCAGTAAAGCGGCAGGGGCAAGCCCTTGCCGCTTTTTTCGATCAGAAGGTGTCAGAAAATGGACGTAAAATCTGTATTAAACCCTTCATTTCTATCCCGCTTTTCTTCAACCGGTGCGAAATCACCTGTTGGCACAGATGTTGCAAACCCTTCTGTTGGTCATCCACGCGAAGATTCTTTGGCGGTCGCAACCCCAGGGCACAATACCTCAGGTGTGGCAGCGAACACGGACGTCAGACGCGTAGAGCAGTCGGCCAGGTTGGAAGAACAGCAGCAGTTACATCGCCAGCAATTAGAGAAACTGGTGGAAAGTATTGAAGATTTTGTCGGCTCAATGAATAAAGGGCTGGCATTTAGAATTGATGAAGAGTCTGGACGTCAGGTCGTTACCGTTTATGAAAAAGCAAGCGGTGAAGTGGTCCGGCAGATCCCCGATGAAGATATGTTGGCGCTGTCACGTCAGATAGCTACCTATACCACCGGGCTTTTGACCACCAAAGTGTAATAGTAACTGATTGAGGTTGTAGATGAATATTGGCGCAATGGGTACGGCATCCGGTTTGGATATCAATGCCATGGTCGACAAGATTGTCGCCGCAGAGCGGGCGCCAAAAGAAGAGCGCATCAATCAGCGAAAAGAGCAGGCCAATGTCGAGCTGAGTGCTTACGGGCGCCTGAAAGGTGCACTGGATGGTATGAAAACCCTGATGGCAGACATCAGGCAGAACCATACACTGGCTGAGCGTACCGCTTCTTCAGACAATCAGGATCTGGTGTCTGTCCGTGCCAGCCATGAAGCGCAGCCCGGGCGGTATTCCGTTGAAGTCAAGCAACTGGCAACCTCGCATAAAATAGCGTCCCAGCCGGTTGATGATAAAACGGCAATGGGTGCCGGAAAATTGACACTGTCCGTCGGTGGTCAGTCTTTTGACGTTTCATTCGACCAGGATCAAACCAAACTGCTGGATGTGGTTCGTGAGATAAACCGTCATCCGGATAACAAAGGCGTGCTCGCCACTGTTATTAAGGATGCCAGCGGCGCCCGGTTGGTGCTGAACTCCGATAAAACAGGGGCTGGCAATCCGCTGAAAGTGACTGTCGAGGCGCAAGCCGGCAGTCCGTTGCAGTCTTTTGCGTTTGATACCGGTAATCCCGGCAGCCCAATGCAGGAAATGCAGGCTGCCTCTGATGCCAAAGTGCTCATTGACGGCCTGGCAGAAGTGACGAGCGACACCAATACCCTGACAGATGCGATTCCCGGTTTGGATATAGATTTAAAGCAACTGTCAGCGAATGCCGAAAAACCGCAAGCCGTGATTGAAATCGGCTACGACAAAGACAAGGCCGGGGCACAGATCGAACGGTTTGTGAACGCTTACAATCAGTTTTACGACACCGCTCTGGAACTGGGTAAATTTGACCCGAATACCCAGAACAAAGGGCCGCTGGTTGGTGACAGTATGCTGCGCTCATCGGTTCAGCAACTGCGAAACGCATTCAGTACGCCGCTGGAAGAAGGGCCATCGAGTTTGCAGACCCTGAGTGAGCTGGGTGTGACAACCACACTGAGCGGGCATCTGGAAGTTGACTACGATAAACTCGACAGGCAATTGAACCAGAATTTTGCTGCTGTCGGTGAATTTTTTGGCAGCCGTAAAGGTTTTGCCCGCCGGATTGAAGATATGTTACATGCTTATACAGGTGTGACCGGCAGTATCTCGAACCGGGAGAAAAGCATCAATGAGCAGGTGTTAACGCTCAATGATGATCAGCGCGATCTGGAACGCCGGATGGAAGGCGTCTATCAGCGCACCCACGACCAGTTTTCTGCAATGGATCATGCCATGGGGCAGATGCAGAGCCAACTGGGATCAATGATGAGTATGATGCCGCAGATGTAATAGCGGATAACAAGAGGGAAGGCAATGTCAAACAAGATGATGCAAACCCTGGCCGACATTGATCAGCAGCTGAATCAGCTTATCAATGACGGTACGGACATTGACGTGGACACCCTGTACCGCTTGCTGGCGGATCGCCAGACGGTGCTGAATGATCTTAAAGCCGTGCCAGAAATGCTGGATCAAGTCAGCTGGCAGGAAGCAATAACCCGAACATCGGATTTGCTGACAAGATTGCGCGAAAGGCGCGAAAAGTCAGCAAGTCAACTGAAACGATTACAGCACGGACAACGTTCGCTGCAGGCATATAATCAATTTCGTTAAGGTAACATCATGGGCATGAGAGGAAATCTACAGGCTTATAAACGAGTCTCAGTAGACAGTCAGTTAACATCCGCATCACCTCACCGTGTGATTCAAATGCTGATGGCGGGTGCCATAGAGCGTTTGATTCAGGGTAAAGCGGCTATGGAGCAAGGATCAATTGCCATCAAAGGTGAGCGCCTCGGTAAAGCTCTGGATATCATCATCAGCTTGCGTGGCTGTCTGTCATTTGATGATGGCGGCGAGATTGCCAGCAATCTGGACTCGCTGTATTTGTATATGATTGAAAAAATCACCGAAGCCAACCAGAAAAACGAAGTAGGGCATGTTGATGAAGTGATCGACATGTTAAGGGAACTGAAGTCAGCGTGGGATCAGATTCCTCCTGAGCATCACAATATTACTCAGATGGAGTATTAATCCGTTTACGAGTCAGTATTCAGCTTCCTACTTCCCCCGCACGATTTTGGCCGTTAATAGTCTATTAATTGTGTATCCGGCGTAATTCCGTGGCACTGGGCTCACAGCTTTTCACTGTGCCCGGTTGCCAAGTCCTGTTCTTTTATTACAATGGGCAGCATCAGTTTTGGTTGCTGTTCCGTTTGAATACGCCATAAGAATACATAAAGACAGGCAAATATCACTTCTATGCAAGGTTTAGCTAAGACCCTCGTCATTGATGACGACCCGCAGCACCGTCACGATCTCAGCGTGATCCTTAATTTTGTCGGTGAGCAGCATGAAGCGATATCCACCGATGAGGCTGAAGGCGCACTGTGGGAACAACCCTGGGGCGCCTGTTTGATTGGCAATATCCATTCTGTTAAAAAACAGAATCAGGTGCTGGAACAACTGCGTCAGCGATATCACATTCCTGTGTTATCCATGCCTCAGCATGAAAAAGCAGTCTCAGGCATGCCGAATTTTGTCGGCACCCTGGCCCATCCTCTGCACTACAGCCAGTTGATGGATGCGCTGCGTCATTGTCAGGAATTCCAGGGCAAAAATCATTTTCAGGTGCCGCAACTGTCCCGAAAAAATACCCTGTTTCGCAGTATGGTCGGGCGTAGTGACAGTATCAGTCAGGTCCGTTACCTGATTGAACAGGTTGCAGGGACGGACGCCAGTGTGTTGATCCTTGGTGAATCCGGTACAGGTAAAGAAGTCGTTGCCCGTAATATTCACTACCACTCCTCTCGTGGTAAAGGCCCGTTTGTGCCAGTCAATTGCGGCGCAATCCCAGCTGAGCTGCTGGAAAGTGAGCTGTTTGGTCATGAGAAAGGCGCATTTACCGGCGCGATATCCTCACGCAAAGGGCGGTTTGAACTGGCGGAAGGCGGTACGCTTTTCCTGGATGAAATCGGTGATATGCCGATGCCGATGCAGGTTAAGCTGCTGCGCGTTATTCAGGAACGTTGCTTTGAACGTGTGGGTGGCAATCAGAGTATTAAAGCCAATGTCCGCATTATTGCCGCGACCCACCGTAATCTGGATACTATGATTGCAGAAAACCTGTTCCGGGAAGACCTGTTTTATCGTTTGAATGTATTCCCGATTGAAACGCCGCCGTTACGTGAGCGACTGGAAGATATCCCTCTGCTGCTGCAGGAATTACTGTCCCGGATGGAAGCTGAAGGGGCGAGATCGGTGCATTTTACCCCGAGAGCGATCACCTCTTTGATGGAGCATGACTGGCCAGGCAACGTGCGTGAACTTGCCAATCTGGTCGAGCGCTTGATGATTCTCTATCCGGGTGAAATGGTGGATGTGAACCATTTACCGGTGAAATACAGGTACTGTGATTTGCCGGATTTCCGTCCTGAAGAGCGCATGATGTCTGTTGAGGAACAAGAGCGTGCGATGTTAGCCGATGTCTTCGCCGACAGTTATGATGAGCAGGACGAGAGTTTCGGTTTCAGCGATTTACCACCTGAAGGCCTTAACCTGAAAGAAATGCTGGCGGATCTTGAGATTGACATGATTCGTCAGGCACTCGAAGCGCAGGGAGGGGTGGTTGCTCGGGCAGCCGACATGCTGGGCATGCGACGCACAACTCTGGTCGAAAAAATGCGTAAGTACAATATCTCGACCAAAGAGTCTGTGCGTGAAGAGTCTGTGCGCGAATAGCATCAGCGAGTAAAAATTTATCCTGGAGTATTGTAACTTTTATGCAGTACTCCAGACTCTGACAGGAGTGATGTCAATATTCTGACATCACTCTTTTTTTATGGGCTTACCATAACTTGTTGTTTTTTGTTGAATATTTTTGGCATAAAAAGTGCTTATTTAGTGTAACAAAGGACAATGCGAAAGTAGGTGTAAGGTGGAAGAAGGGCAGTCTGTCTCCCCGCTGGGAAACCTGAGTCAACAGGTCAGCCGGTATAAGCAAGTGATTGAAGTCATGCCGACTGGCGTGATCTTGCTCGATGGAATGGGAATGGTATGTGAGGCCAACCCTGAAGCTGTCCGCCTGTTAGGAGAGCCATTGGCCGGGGAACGCTGGCTGGATGTCATACAGCGTGCCTTTGCGCCTCAGGAAGATGACGGCCATGAAATTTCTTTACGCAGTGGTCGTAAAGTCAAACTGGCCATCTCCGCGTCAGCCAGTGGACAGCTTATCGTGATCACTGACATGACAGAAACCCGCCTGTTGCAGTCCCGCTTCAGTGAGATGCAACGCTTATCCTCACTGGGCCGTATGGTTGCTTCGCTGGCGCATCAGGTCAGAACACCGCTGTCCAGTGCCATGTTATATGCCGCCAATCTGGCCGCGCCTCAGCTGACCGCGCAAACCCGCGACAGGTTCCAGAGCAAACTGATGGACAGGTTGCGGGATCTGGAAAAGCAGGTTAATGACATGCTGCTGTTTGCCAAAGGCGGTGATAACAAAGTGGTGGCACCTTTTACGCTCGAAGCCTTGTTCAATGAACTGGACGCCATGATAGAGGCCCAGGTGGTGTCCAATCAGGTGGATTTCTCGATTGAGTGTGATGATGAGAGCCCCAGTGTTTTGGGTAATGTGAATGCCCTGGCGAGTGCGATCAGCAATCTGATCACCAATGCCATTCAGATGTCAGGCAAAGCATGCAAAGTCTGTTTGTCGGTACACTGCGGCGCCGACATGATTCACCTCAGCATTACCGATAACGGTCCCGGCATTGCCCCTGAGATGCAGAAAAAAGTGCTGGAGCCTTTTTTCACTACCCGCCAGCAAGGCACAGGCTTAGGGCTTGCCGTGGTGCAGATGGTGGCAAAAGCCCACAATGGCAGCCTTTCGCTGTTTTCCACCCCGGGAGAAGGCGCCTCATTTACGCTCAGCCTGCCTAAGGCAGAAAGCCATGAGCAAGACTATGAATTAACAGCAACAGGAGACAGGCAATGACGAGCCGAGTACTGATCGTTGAGGACGACGAAGGTCTGCGTGAAGCTTTAGTGGATACACTGGCGCTGGCAGGTTATCAGTGGCTGGAAGCAGACAGTGCCGAACAAGCCCTGTTGCTGTTGAAATCTGAGCAGGTGGATATTGTGGTATCCGATGTTCAAATGGCCGGTATGGACGGACTGGGCCTGCTGCGAAATATCAAGCAACACTGGCCCAAACTGCCGGTACTGCTAATGACAGCCTATGCCAATATTGAAGATGCTGTACTGGCAATGAAAGACGGCGCCATTGATTACATGGCAAAGCCTTTTGCTCCGGAAGTGTTACTGAACATGGTCAGCCGCTACGCGCCTGTGCAAGCGGTCAGCAGCCAGGCGATAGCCGCTGATGAGAAAAGCCTGAAATTACTGGCGCTGGCCGAAAGAGTCGCGCAGACTGACGCCAGCGTGATGGTACTCGGGCCGAGTGGCTCGGGCAAAGAAGTCATGTCGCGATACATCCATGAGCACTCACTGCGCCGTGAGGGGCCTTTTATCGCGATCAATTGTGCCGCCATTCCCGACAATATGCTGGAAGCGACCTTATTCGGTTATGAAAAAGGCGCCTTCACCGGTGCGGTTCAGGCCTGTCCGGGAAAATTTGAACAGGCACAGGGTGGTACCATCTTGCTGGATGAGATCAGTGAGATGGACCTGAACCTGCAGGCGAAACTGCTGCGCGTCTTGCAAGAGCGAGAAGTTGAGCGTTTAGGCAGCAGGAAAAGTATCAAACTGGATGTGCGGGTGCTGGCCACCAGTAACCGGGATCTGAAACAATATGTGGCGGAAGGAAATTTCCGGGAGGATTTGTACTACCGCCTGAATGTTTTTCCGCTTGTCTGGCCGTCGCTGTCTGAACGTCCGGGCGATATTATGCCGCTGGCCAGTCACCTGGCTGACCGGCATTGCAAGAAACAGGGCATGCCATCGCCGGTCTTTTCTGCCGCTGCACAAGCCAAACTGCTGCAGTATGGCTGGCCCGGCAATGTCAGGGAGCTGGACAATGTGGTCCAGCGGGCACTGATTCTGGCCGGTGATGCCGACATAGGTGGCGAGCATATTCTGCTGGAAGGCATGGACTGGATGGATTCACACAGCCTGCAGCATGCTATCAGCCTGACTCCGGTGGCATCGCAGGCAGTGAACGACACATCGGTACATGTGATACCACCTGGTGTGTCAGGGGCTGACAGCCTGGGCAGCGAACTTCGCGAACAGGAATTTGCCATTATTCTGGAAGCCATACAGGCCTGCGAAGGCAAACGAAAAGAAGTGGCGGAGCGATTAGGCATCAGCCCGCGCACGCTCAGGTATAAATTAGCCAAGATGCGGGACGCCGGAATCGAGATCCCAGTTTGACCATAAAAGCGGAATTAACAGATTAATTTCATATTTTTGGCGTTAAGCTTGCACAACTTTATCTTTTAAGATGCGATCAATTTAGATTGTGTCAAAAAAGTACCACGGAGATAACCTATGAAAGTCAACGGATTTATGTCAGAAATGCAGGCAATGCAAATGGAAGCCAGCAATGCGTCACGTCCGGCGACTGGCGCTAAGGTCAGTGCTGATTTTGGTGCAGCCCTGCAAGATGCGATACAAACGGTTAACGGATTACAGAATACATCCAGTGAGATGACCAGTCGTTTTGATCAGGGCGATCGCAGCATTTCGCTGTCAGATGTCATGATCGCGCGAAATAAATCCAGCGTGGCTTTCGAAGCAACCGTCCAGGTTAGAAATAAGCTGGTTGAAGCTTATAAAGAACTGATGAATATGCCGGTTTAATTCAGGAATTAAGTGAGTGTCGGAACAAACATCCAACGAACTCGCCATAGCGGGTAGTGCTGCAGCTCCTGTCGTTGCCAACAGCGACCTGGATCTGCAAAATCCGGATCTTGAAGAGAAGAGTGCCAGCACACGTGTTGACAGCATGCTGGGCAACCTTGATTTGCTGCGTCAGATTATTCTGGTGCTGTCAGTGGCTATTTGTGTCGCTTTGATAGTGCTGGTCGTCGCCTGGCTCAAAGAACCGGAAATGCGTCCGCTGGGTAATTTCTCCACTGAAGAGCTGATTCCGATTCTGGATCATTTTGACCAGAAGCAAATTGAATACCAGCTGGAAGGCAATACCATCAGGGTGCCGGCTGATAAATACGGCGCACTTAAGCTGGAGCTGACCCGTGCCGGACTGAACAACCCGACGGCGGAAGGTGATGATATCCTGCTGCAGGATATGGGATTTGGTGTTTCACAGCGTCTTGAACAAGAACGGCTGAAACTGAGTCGCGAACGTCAGCTGGCAAGAGCCATAGAGCAGATCAGACAAGTGCGCAAAGCGCAGGTACTGCTGGCGATGCCAAAGCAAAGCGTTTTTGTCCGTCATAATCAGGAAGCGACGGCCAGTGTATTTCTGACCCTGAGTACAGGTGGCACGCTGGGTCAGCAGGAAGTGGACTCCATTGTTGATATGGTCTCTACCGCCGTGCCGGGCCTGAAACCCAGCCGTGTCACAGTCACAGATCAACACGGTCGTCTGCTCAGCTCCGGTACTGAAGATCCGGCAGCCACGGCACGCCGGAAAGAATACGAACTGGAGCGCAAACAAGAGCAAGCCTTGCGCGAAAAGATCGATGCAATATTAATTCCTGTCCTGGGGCTGGGTAATTACACCTCTCAGGTCGATGTCTCGATGGATTTCAGTGCCCAGGAAGAAACGCAAAAACGTTTTGATCCCAATACGCCGTCTACCCGCAGTGAATATACGCTGGAAGATTACAACAACGGCCAGTCTGTAGCGGGTATTCCGGGCGCGCTGAGTAATCAGCCGCCGCAGGATTCAGCGATACCGCAGGATGTGATTGACTTACAAACCGGTAAAGGCGGCAACGGCTCTGTGCACCGGGAAGCAACGCGAAATTTTGAACTGGATACCACTATCCGTCATAAGCGTTCGCAAACCGGCACTATCAGCCGTCAGACGGTTTCAGTGGCAGTGAATTATAAGCCGCAGATCAATCCGGAAACCGGCGAAATGACCCGTATTCCGGTGACCGAAGAAGAACTGGTGAAAATCCGTCGTCTGCTGATGGGCGGGGTCGGTTTCCTGCAGGATCGCGGCGATATGCTGGAAGTGATTTCCGTACCTTTCGCCACTCAGGAGCAGGAACGCATTGTCGACTTGCCTATCTGGGAACACCCGAATTTCAATACATGGATTCGCTGGCTGGCTGCAGCGCTGGTTATCATAGTCGTGTTGGTGGTGCTGGTACGCCCTGCCATGCGCAAACTGCTCTATCCGAACCAGGCTGCCGATGGTACACCTCTGGATGAGAATGGTCTGCCTATCATGGCGGGTGACGGTTCAGATCTGATAGGGGCCGATCTGGACGGTGTTGACGGTATCGATTTAACCAATAACAACCTGGATCTGCCAAATCTGCACAAAGACGACGACTTGCTGAAAGCCGTGCGTGCACTGGTGGCCAACGAACCGGATCTGGCGGCTCAGGTTGTGAAGAACTGGGTATACGAAGATGGCAAATGAAGTCGCGACTACAGATGAAAAACCGTTCGACATTAATAGCTTAAGTGGAACGGATAAAGCAGCCATCCTGTTACTCAGTCTGAATGAACAGGATGCGGCTTCCATCATACGCCACCTGGAACCCAAGCAGGTTCAGCGCGTGGGTGGGGCGATGGCCAGTATGAAGGAACTGAGCAATGATAAGGTGACGGCTGTGCACCGCCAGTTCCTGACCGATATCCAGAAATACACCAGCATTGGTATGGGCAGCGCCGACTTCGTCCGCAATACCCTGATCGCCGCACTGGGTGAAGATAAAGCCAATAATCTGGTTGATCAGATCCTGATGGGCAGTGGCTCCCGCGGCCTGGATTCTCTCAAATGGATGGATCCACGTCAGGTGGCCAGCATCATTCTCAATGAACACCCGCAGATTCAGACTATCGTGTTGTCGTATCTGGATCCTGAGCAATCGGCAGAGATTTTATCCCAGTTCCCTGAGCGCGTGCGCCTGGATCTGATGATGCGTATTGCGAATCTGGAAGAAGTTCAGCCTGCTGCCCTGCATGAGCTGAACGACATCATGGAGAAGCAGTTTGCAGGTCAGGCTGGTGCTCAGGCCGCGAAAATTGGCGGCATGAAGGCGGCAGCCGATATCATGAACTACCTCGACAACAATATCGAAGGTCTGTTGATGGATCAGATCCGCGAGAACGACGAGGAGATGGCCGTTCAGATCGAAGACCTGATGTTCGTGTTCGAGAACCTGGCCGAAGTGGACGACCGGGGTATCCAGAGCCTGCTGCGGGAAGTGCCTCAGGAACTGCTGCAAAAAGCGCTCAAAGGGGCCGACGATATGTTGCGCGAGAAAATTATGCGCAATATGTCCAAGCGTGCTTCTGAATTGCTGATGGATGACCTTGAAGCGATGGGGCCGATACGTGTCTCCGATGTGGAAGCAGCACAGAAAGAAATTCTGTCTATTGCCCGTCGTCTGTCTGAAGCCGGCGAGTTGATGCTGAATGGCGGCGGTGGGCAGGATGAATACCTCTAATTCAGCCGGGGAAGCACAATGACGATTGAACGCCGTCGGGGCTTTGTCCGCCTGAGTGGCCATCAGGCAGAAGAACTGGAACGTTGGGCTTATCCCGATTATAGCGATGAAGATCGCGGCCCGGTTGAGAACGCATTAAATTATGATCCGGGCTGGCGCCCGAGAGAAGTGCCGGAAGAGGAGCAGGCTCCTCTGCCACTGACCGCTGCCGATCTGGATGATATCCGCCAGTCAGCCTACGAAGAAGGACTGGCCGAAGGCCGGGCTGCCGGTCATGCTGAAGGCTTTGAAACCGGAAGGCAGGAAGGTGCTGCCGCCGGTCATCAGGAAGGGCTGGAGGCTGGCCGGGAAGAAGGACTGGCTGCCGGACAGGAACTGGTTGATCAGCATGTGGCTCATCTAACGCAGGTTTTTGACAAACTCGCCCAACCCTTACAGCAGGTTGATCAGCAGGTAGAAAGCCAGCTGGTGGAGATGGTCAGCGTGCTGACTCGTGAGTTAATCCGGGTTGAAGTGCAGACCAATTCTCAGGTTATTTTGTCCACGTTACGAGAAGCCATTGCCACATTGCCGCTGGCCTCTCAGTCGATCACTGTGCAACTGCATCCGGACGATCTTGCGCTGGTAACTGCCGCGTACAGCCAGCAGGAACTGGATAACCGTCGCTGGCAGTTGCTGGCAGAGCCGGGGCTTGAGCGCGGTGATGTCCAGCTCAGTGCCGGTGATTCTGCGGTGGATTATCGAATGGAAGATCGCGTTCGTCACCTGCTGAGCCAGTTTCTGGGCATGAATCAGCGCCCTGCTGACAGTTCATCACAGGATACCGCGGAATGACCCTGTCGCAGCGGCTGGGTAGCTACCGCTTACAGGGGCTAGCCTGTCGCCCCGTGGCCTCCGGGCGGCTGGTGCGCGTGGTCGGTTTAACGCTGGAAGCCATTGGTTGCCGGGCGCCTGTTGGCAGTGTGTGCCGTGTCGAGGCGGTACAGGGCAGTATCGAAGCCGAAGTTGTCGGATTCAGTGGTGACACCCTGTACCTGATGCCCAGTGAGCAGCTGACCGGGGTGATGCCCGGCGCTAAAGTCACGCCTGTGATGAGCGACGGTGGCCTGCCGGTGGGTCCTGAGTTGCTTGGCCGGGTTATTGACGGCATGGGAAATCCCCTGGACGGCAAAGGACAGATTTATACCTCGGCCCGGGCCGCACTGAATGCGGAGCCCATCAACCCTCTCGCAAGAAAACCAATCAGTGAACCTTTGGATGTCGGATTAAAAGCCATTAATGGGCTGCTGACCGTAGGTAAAGGCCAGCGCATTGGCCTGTTTGCCGGTTCCGGGGTGGGTAAATCTGTCACTCTGGGCATGATGACCCGGGGCACTACGGCGCAAGTGGTGGTGGTCGGACTGATTGGTGAGCGTGGCCGCGAAGTCAGAGAATTTATTGATGAGATCTTAGGTGAAGAAGGCCGCCAGCGCGCGGTTGTGGTGGCAGCCCCTGCTGATGCTTCTCCTCTGATGCGCCTGAAAGGGTGCCAGACTGCCCTGACCGTGGCGGAATATTTCCGCGATCAGGGCTTAGATGTTTTATTGCTGATGGACTCGCTCACTCGCTTTGCTCAGGCGCAGCGTGAAATTGCTCTGTCGATTGGTGAGCCACCGGCCACCAAAGGGTATCCGCCCTCTGTGTTTGCCAAGCTCCCGGCCCTGGTTGAGCGCGCCGGCAATGGCGGCGATCATCAGGGGTCGATCACGGCATTCTTTACTGTGCTGACCGAAGGCGATGACTTGCAGGATCCTATCGCCGATGCATCACGAGCGATTCTTGACGGCCATATCGTGTTGTCACGTGAGATGGCCGATGCCGGCCATTATCCGGCCATTGATGTTGAACGCTCCGTCAGTCGTGTTATGCCCGCCATAGTGGATGAAGAGCAGATGCTGATGTCGAAAGCGGTTCGGCAGATATTGTCTATTTGCCGCAAAAATCAGGATTTGGTGTCTATCGGCGCCTATAAACCTGGCTCAGATCCGGCGATTGACCAGGCCTTTACGTTAAAACCCAGGTTGGATCAGTACTTACAGCAAACAATGAAAGAGTCGGTTCCTTATGACATGTGTGTCAACATGCTCCGTTCTGCGCTGGGAGCCTGAGGATGAAACACCTAAGCGGCATGACCGGAGGCGCGGATGTCTGATCAGGCACTGAACCTGATTCTTGAACAGGTCAAAGACAAAGAACATAACGCGTTTCTGGCACTTCAGCAGGCTAAGCGGGATTTGGACAGCTTTTATCAGCAACGCGAACAAATTGAAAAATACCGCTACGATTACTGCCTGCAATTGACCGAGCGTGGTCAGAATGGACTGACGGCCAGCCAGTTTAGCCATCTGCATAAATTCCTGGGTCAGTTAGACGAAACTCTGGTTCAGCAGGGAGCGGCCGGCCGTGAATTTGAACGTCAGGTAGAGAAATGCGCTGAGTTCTGGCAACAGGCCCGTACTGAACGAAAGTCGGTTGAATGGCTGCTGGAAAAAAAACACACAGAACGGGAACAGCGTCTGGCGCGTCAGGAGCAAAAGTTAATGGATGAGTTTGCCACATTGCAATCTGCCCGCCGCCGGTGTTAGTCGCTTATCGCAGTCAACTCAAGAGCTGGTTCACTTCTTGCATAGTTTTGAGTATAGCCACGACTTTGGTCGTCAAATAATTGTCAGTGTAAGGTAGCTATGAAACCGTCCAGCAGCATTTCTGTCGATTTTAGCGCGTCCGGATCCTCTGTCCGGCCGGGTAAGCCTGCTCGTTCTGACAGCCGTGAAGAACCGGGACTGTCAGGGTTTTCATCACGACTTGAGTCTGCCGTCCACAGTGAAAATAAGACGGCGACTAAGCGTCAAAAAATTGAATCGTCTGCCGCGCAGCCGGCAAAAGCCAGTGACAATACCGCGCAAACACACAAGGCGAAAGACAGCCAGCGGCAAGAAAATGCAGATAAAGTGACTGCCAGTAAAGCATCGGGAGCGCCGGACGACCCCGCGCAGACAGCGGAGAACGACAAGCCTGAGTCTGAGGGCACTGAAGAAAGCATTCGCGCCGAGGCAGAAGCACTGTTAGACAGACTTAATGCCTCCAGCCAACAGCTGCAAATGGCAAAGGATGGCAAAGAATTGCCACCTGAAGCTGAAAGCAGCGAAACGGAAGGGGCGGAGATGGGCTTATTGTCGCCGGGTTTCTCTGTCCAATCCGGCGCTCAGACACTTGCTCAGACTGGTGATCTGTCTGAGGGTGGGGGTGATGATGACAGTGTGACGGCCGGACAGTCGGGTAAGCTTGCCGAGATGCTGGCGGCAGTCACTAAAGGGACAGCTTCTGATGCCAAAGGTAAAGGCGATAAACCTGACTTGACGCTGGTGGCCGGCTCGGTTCAGTCCGCCATTCAGGGTGACGCCAAGGCGGGCAGCGAAGGAGATACACAGCCAGATTGGCTCAGTGATGCTATTGCCCGGCTTTCTGCTTCTGCCAAAGGCGGGGAAGCGGGTCTGGCTGACGGTGCAAATGCTAATCAGGCCGGAGCCGGTCAACCGGGCGTCTCTGCATCGCTTCAGGCGGCTTTGGCTGATGCCGGACTGCAGATGGATACAGCGCAGAAAGAAGCGATGGCGACGGGGGCAGCATCAGGCACCAATGCGATCACCGGGCAGCCTACTTCACTGGCTGCGATGCAGCGAGCTGAAGCGCAGGCACAACCTACCGCACTGCCTTTACAAAAAGAGATGGCTGGTGAGCAACTGGCGGAGAGGGTGCAGATGCTGATGAGTAAAAATCTCAAGCATGTCGATATTCGTCTGGATCCGCCTGAATTGGGCCGGATGCAGATAAAACTGGCCATCAATAATGACCAGGCTTCAGTCCAGTTTCATGTCGGTAACGCGCAGACCCGGGATTTGGTTGAACAGGCCATGCCGCGATTGAGAGAGCTGTTACAGCAGCAAGGTATCCAGTTGACCCAGGGCAGCGTCCAACAGGACGGTAATCAGCAGTTTGCCGGCCAGCATACCGGGACCCAACAGGGTGAAGAAGGCTTGGCCAGAGGCGGTCAGAGCGGCCAGTCGCAACAGGATGATGACGATGGCAATGCGATTGCCGTGACTGTCAGTGAACCAAGCGACGGCATTGATTATTACGCATGACCTCCAGCGGCATAGCTGGCATCCTGCGACACCCAAGTGACTATTATTGACCCGCGAACGGAATTGGAAATATGGCTGAATCAGCGGCAACAACAAATAGCAAAAAACGCATTTTATTGATTTTAATTGCTTTGGTCCCCGTACTTCTGGGGGGCACAGCAGCCTGGTTTTTTCTGTCTGACGATCAGTCTGCTGCTGATAGTGACGGCATGTCGGCAAGCCAGTTATCAGGTAAGCCGGAACCGGCTTATTATGTGATTTTGCCGCATCCCTTTATTTTTAATGTGACGGGAGATACCCAGCAGCGGCTGGTACAGGTAAAAGTACAACTCATGGTACGCGGTGATGAGAATGATACTCTGGCCCGTCAACACATTCCTTTGGTAGAAAGCACCCTGCTTCAATCTTTCGGTGCAGCCAGTGTGGAGCAGCTTCGTTCTCCCAGCGGACGGCTTGAACTACGTCAACAGTCGCTGCAATCGGTGCAGTCTGCGCTGGTGAAAGTGTCTGGCAGCCCTGTGGTCGAACAGGTACTGTTTACTGGCTTTGTAATGCAATAGGTTCCCAGTGACTGATTTATTAACCCAAGACGAAATTGATGCGCTGCTGCATGGCGTCGATGATGTAGAGGATGATCACCCCCGGCAAGAGGAAGGCACTGGGGTTATATCGTTCGACTTCTCATCGCAAGACCGCATTGTCCGTGGCCGGATGCCGACGCTTGAGCTTATCAATGAGCGTTTTGCCCGTCATATGCGGATCAGTTTGTTCAATATGCTGCGCAAGACGGCAGAAGTGTCGATCAATGGCGTACAGATGCTCAAGTTCGGTGAGTACCAGAACACACTGTACGTTCCTACCAGTTTGAATATGGTGCGTTTTCGTCCCCTGAAAGGCACGGCCTTAATCACCATGGAAGCCCGGCTGGTCTTTATTCTGGTAGAGAATTTCTTTGGTGGCGATGGCCGTTTTCACGCCAAGATCGAAGGGCGTGAATTCACACCGACTGAGCGCCGTATCGTCCAGATGCTGCTGAAACTGGTGTTTGAGGACTACCGGGAAGCCTGGTCACCCGTGATGGGCGTGGAGTTCGAATACCTGGATTCTGAAGTGAACCCGACTATGGCGAATATCGTCAGCCCGACAGAAGTGATAGTGGTGAGCTCTTTCCACATTGAAGTGGACGGCGGCGGCGGCGATTTCCATGTTGTGATGCCGTACTCCATGGTGGAGCCGATCCGTGAATTGCTCGATGCCGGCGTCCAGAGTGACAAAATGGATACCGATGTCCGTTGGAGCAAGGCCCTGCGGGATGAGGTGATGGATGTCGAAGTGAATCTGCGTGCCAAGTTGCTCGATATTGACCTGACGCTGCGGGATCTGATGGAACTGCATTCCGGCGATGTTATACCGATTGAATTGCCCGAAACGGCCACTCTCTATGTTGAAGACCTGCCGACTTACCGCGGTAAAATGGGTAAGTCAGGCGATCACGTAGCGATAAAAATTTCCAAGAAACTGAAGCGGCCAGATACGGTGAAAACGGACCTTGCCTTCCTGGATGGCGATGAACTGAGTCCGACTTTCTCCGCCACTGACCCGATTGACGATTAATACAGGTGACTTATGTCAGATAAAGACCAACAAGTAGCTGACGACTGGGCGGCAGCCCTGGCCGAACAGGCCGACGACAATATTGAAGCCGCACCGCTGGAAGAACTTACAGATGAAAGTACCCCTATTTCTGATGAAGAACGTCGTCGTCTGGATTCCATCATGGATATTCCGGTCACGATATCGATGGAAGTCGGGCGCACCAAAATCAGTATCCGTAACTTACTGCAGTTGAACCAGGGTTCCGTCGTCGAGCTGGACCGTGTCGCCGGTGAGTCGCTGGATGTACTGGTCAATGGCACTTTGATTGCCCACGGTGAAGTGGTGGTGGTCAACGATAAATTCGGTATTCGTCTGACCGATGTGATCAGCCAGACTGAACGTATTAAAAAGTTGCGGTAACCGGGATGAAAGCATTGAAAAGCACATTGCTCGCTGGTCTGGCAGTGATCAGCCAGCCGGTATGGGCGGCCGGGGCGCCGGAGCTGGATATGGGCACAACGATAGGTTCATTGCTGCTGGTACTGGTTCTTATCGTGTTTCTTGCCTGGCTGCTGCGCCGCATGAAATTGCCGGGTGTGAGTGGCGGAGATAACGGGTTGCAGATTGTCCGCCAGGTGGTGGTTGGCCAGCGTGAGCGAATCGTGCTGGTACAGGTGGGTGACGAGCAGTTACTCATTGGTGTGACGCCGCAAAATATTTCAATGCTGACCAAGCTGGAAACCCCCTTGCCGGTCAGTGCTGGTGCAGGCAACGGTGAGTTTGCTCAGCAACTCGGTAAGTTGTTGAAAAGACAATGATGTATAGATCTAACTTCTTTATCTGGGTTATCGGTGTGCTTTGCCTGCTGCTTTCCGGCATGGCGAGTGCGCAGAGCGAAGATGGCGGGCTGGGCAATGTGGCGGGCAATAATGTCACCGTCAGCGAGATGCAGAGCGATAAAGGGGCGGCAACCCTGCTGACCACCAAAGGCGGTGGTGGTATTCCGGCATTTTCTGTGTCGGTGAACCCGGACGGCACCGAAGATTACTCAGTCACGCTGCAAATCCTGGCCTTGATGACCGCGCTGGGCTTTTTGCCAGCCATAGTGATCCTGATGACCTCATTCACCCGCATTGTGGTGGTGATGTCGATTTTGCGCCAGGCGCTCGGTCTGCAGCAGACCCCGTCAAACCAGGTGATTATCGGGATTGCCCTGTTCATGACTTTCTTTGTCATGTCTCCGGTTTTGGATGAGATCAATACCAAGGCCGTTCAGCCCTATATCAATGAAGAGCTCTCTGCCCGTGAAGCCTTGACGATTGCTCAGGATCCATTGCGCCAGTTCATGCTCAAACAAACGCGGGTGAAAGATCTGGAAACCTTCGTTGATATGTCGGGTTCGCAGGCGACAGACCCCCAGCAAGTCCCTATGACAGTCTTGATTCCCGCTTTTATCACCTCGGAACTGAAAACGGCGTTTCAGATTGGCTTTATGCTGTTTCTGCCTTTTCTGGTGATCGATCTGGTCGTGGCTTCAATATTGATGGCGATGGGTATGATGATGCTGTCGCCGATGATCGTCTCACTGCCGTTTAAACTTATGTTGTTCGTACTGGTGGATGGCTGGAACCTTATCCTGTCGACACTGGCCGGCAGCTTCGGCACCTGATGACAGGGAGAGACAGACAATGACACCAGAAGCCTTCGTCGAAATTTTCCAAGAAGCCCTGTACATGGTCCTGGTGATGGTCTGTGTGATCGTCATACCCGGCTTGCTGGTTGGTTTGGTGGTGGCAGTTTTTCAGGCCGCCACCTCAATCAATGAGCAGACGTTAAGCTTCCTGCCTCGTCTGGTGATCACCCTGGTTGCGCTGATGGTGTTTGGTCACATGATGACCAGAATGCTGATGGATTATTTTCATCGCATCATTGAGCACATTCCTCAAATTCTTTACTGAGCAGATTGGTCATGACGTATCCGGCGGAAGTCATATTAGATTGGCTGGCCAATTATTTTTGGCCGCTGACCCGCATCGGCGCCATGATGATGAGCATGACCTTCTTCGGTGCCCGTTTCGTGTCGATGCGCATCCGGCTTTATCTGTCGCTGACAGTCACTTTTGCTGTGATGTCCATGCTGCCTCAGGTCCCTGATATTCCTTTGTTGTCCTTTGAGGGCTTTCTCACCACAGGCCAGCAAGTGATCATAGGTGTCGCTATGGGGCTGGTCACTCAGTTTGTCACCCAGACTTTTGTCCTGTTAGGGCAGATTCTGGGCATGCAGTCCAGTTTGGGCTTTGCCTCCATGGTCGACCCGGCCAACGGACAAAACACCCCTGTGCTGGGCCAGTTGTATATGATGCTGGCGATCATGTTATTTCTCGCCACTGACGGTCATCTGGCGATGCTCAGGCTGGTGGTGCTGAGCTTTACCACTTTGCCGGTCGGCCAGTCTATGTTGCAGGCGGTGGATTACCAGCAGCTGGCGGGCTGGTTCGGCTGGATGTTCAAAGCCGGCTTAAACATGTCGCTGGCCGGGATTATTGCGCTGCTGACGGTGAATCTCTCGTTCGGTGTCATGACACGTGCGGCACCTCAGCTGAATATTTTCTCTCTGGGCTTCTCGTTTGCGCTGTTGCTGGGGCTGTTCGTCAGCTGGTATCTGTTAATGGGCATTCAGGCACAGTATGAAGAACACTGGCAACTGGGTACTGAGCAAATCTGCAGCCTGATCAGGCTGGATTGCTGATGACAGACAGGAGGGAGTCCGATGGCTGAGTCAGACGGACAAGAACGTACTGAAGACGCAACCCCCCGACGGTTGCAGCAAGCGCGGGAAAAAGGTCAGGTCGCGCGCTCAAAAGAACTGGCGTCGGTTGCGGTACTGGTATCGGGGGCGGTTGGCCTGATGTGGTTTGGCGAAATGCTGGCCGTTGCCTTGAGCGAAGTCATGCGCAAGTTCTTTACCCTCAGTCGCGAGGAAGTGTTTGATTTTACCAAGCTGCTTGCCGTGACCGGGGATGCCATAGTGCATATGCTGTGGCCTTTGCTTCTGGTGTTGATATTTTTGTTTGTGGCGGCACTGATTGGTGCTTCCGCCTTGGGCGGAATCAGCTTTTCCGCTGAGGCGGCAAGGCCCAAGCTCTCAAGAATGAACCCGGCCAGCGGCCTTAAACGTATGATTGGAAAGCAAAGTGCCGTTGAGCTGGTGAAATCCATCCTGAAAGTCACTTTGGTGGCCGGTGTCGCTTACTACCTGATGTACAGCAGCCTGGAAGGTTTCTTTCAGCTCAGCATAGAGATCTATCCGAGTAACATCTTTCATGCGCTGGAGATTTTACTGCGCTTTGTGTTGCTGATCTGTTGCTCGCTGCTGGTCGTGGTGGCTATCGATGTGCCGTACCAGATCTGGCAGCATAACGAGCAGCTGAAGATGACCAAGCAGGAAGTAAAAGACGAACATAAAGATGTTGAAGGTAAACCTGAGGTCAAAGGCCGTATCCGTATGCTGCAGCGTGAAATGGCGCAGCGGCGCATGATGGCGGAAGTGCCGAAGGCCGATGTGGTGATTACCAACCCGGAGCACTTCTCTGTTGCCTTACGATATGACCCCACGCTGGACAAGGCGCCAGTGGTCATCGCCAAAGGTACCGATCACATGGCGATGAAAATCCGGGAAGTGGCCAACGAATATAAGATCGATATTGTGCCTGCGCCTCCGCTGGCACGCTCCCTCTATCACAGTACCGAGCTGGAACAGCAAATACCGGATGGCCTGTTTGCCGCTGTGGCGCAGGTACTGGCGTACGTATTCCAGTTGAAACAATACCGGCGTGGTAATGGTAAGCGGCCTAAGTTATCTTCAGGCGCGGTTGATATACCTCCTGAATTACGGCACTGATTGCTTGCGGCAAAATGTTTTGGCTGCAGGTCAAAAAATTGACTTATCAAGACGGTATAAATTTTGCTTTATGCGAAGCTTAGCCCGTTCAGTTGTCTGCGATTCACTGCCGCACCAAGTGTCAGACAGAGAATAGCGGTGAACACTGAGTGAGCACTGACGATTAACCGATTCCAACCAAATAAGAATGCATGAAGCTGCCGATACCCTTTTCAGATAAATTGCCTTTACACCGATTGCAGTCACTGCCTGCAATCGGCGCCCCTGTCATGGTACTGGCAACATTGGCGATGGTTGTGTTGCCAATGCCAGCAATGCTGCTGGATATGGCCTTTTCTTTTAATATAGCCCTGGCCCTTGTGGTGCTGCTGGTCACTGTGTATACCCGCCGCCCGCTCGATTTTGCGGCTTTCCCGACCGTACTGTTGATTGCCACCCTGCTCAGGCTGGCGCTGAACGTAGCGTCAACCCGGGTTGTTTTGCTGAATGGTCATGAAGGCCCGGAGGCGGCAGGCCAGGTGATCGACGCCTTTGGTTCTGTGGTTATCGGGGGGAACTACGCTGTTGGTTTAGTGGTATTCCTGATTTTGATGATCATCAACTTCATGGTAGTCACCAAAGGTGCGGGTCGTATTTCAGAAGTCAGTGCCCGCTTTACCCTTGATGCCTTACCGGGTAAGCAGATGGCAATTGATGCCGATCTCAATGCCGGGTTAATTGATCAGGAGCAGGCACGAACACGGCGCAGCGAAGTCACCAAAGAAGCCGACTTCTACGGTTCGATGGACGGTGCGTCTAAATTTGTCAAAGGGGATGCCATTGCCGGCATCCTGATCCTCTTTATCAATATTATTGGTGGCCTGATCATTGGTATGGGCCAGCATGATCTCAGCTTCAATGAAGCGATTCATATCTACAGCCTGCTGACCATAGGTGATGGTCTGGTGGCGCAGATCCCGTCTCTGTTGCTGTCCATTGGCGCAGCCATGATGGTGACTCGTCAAAATACTGACGAAGACATGGGGCAGCAGATGCTGTTCCAGATGTTCAACAACCCTCAGGCGCTGATCATCACAGGCGGGATTTTGTTTGTGATGGGTATTGTTCCTGGCATGCCTCATGTCCCGTTTCTGCTGCTGGCGCTGATCATCGGCCTGATTGCCTACTGGCGGGTGAAGAAAGAGCAACAGGCAAAAGTGCTGGCAGAATCCGCACCGCCAGAGGCGCTGGACAGCAAACCCGTCACCAAAGAGCTGTCGTGGGATGATGTTCAGCCTATGGATACCATCAGCCTGGAAGTCGGTTACCGCTTAATCCCTATGGTGGATAAAGAACAGGGTGGCGAGTTGCTGGAGCGGGTGAAAGGCGTTCGGAAAAAACTGTCGCAGGATTTCGGCTTCCTGGTACCGCCTGTCCATATCCGCGATAACCTTGAATTGCCGCCCAATACATACCGTATCAGCCTGATGGGGGTGAATAACGGTGAGTCAAACATCCACCCTGATATGGAGCTGGCTATCAATCCGGGTCAGGTATTTGGCAGTTTGGAAGGGGAGCGGACGACCGATCCCGCTTTCGGGCTGGAAGCAATCTGGATTTTAGAATCGCAGCGAGAGCATGCTCAGGCATTGGGTTATACCGTTGTTGACGCCGCCACTGTACTGGCTACCCATCTGAGTCAGATTCTGGTGAACAATGCTTCTCAGCTGCTTGGGCATGAAGAAGTCCAGAACCTGCTGGAAGTGCTGGGGCAGTCTACACCGAAACTGGTGGACAATTTCGTCCCTGATCAGCTGCCGTTAGGGGCTGTGGTGAAAGTGCTGCAGAACCTGCTGCATGAAGGTGTGCCTATCCGGGATATCCGCACCATAGTTCAAACTTTGTCCGAGTATTCCGGTAAGAGTCAAGATCCCGACATTCTCACAGCCGCCGCACGTATTGGCCTCAAACGCCTAATTGTTCAGGAAATCAATGGAATAGAGCCTGAGTTGCCTGTTATCACGCTTGTTCCTGAGTTGGAACAAATATTGCATAAAACAATGCAGTCTAGCGGGGGCGAGTCCTCCGGTATCGAGCCGGGTCTGGCAGAACGTCTGCAGCGCTCTTTGACCGAAGCCACACATCAGCAAGAGTTGAAAGGCGAACCGGCTGTACTGTTAACGTCTGGCGTATTGCGCGGCACGTTAGCAAAATTTGTGAAAAACACCATCCCGACACTGCGGGTGCTCTCTTATCAGGAAATCCCTGATGAAAAGCAAATCCGTATTGTGAATGCAGTGGGTAACTAGGTGTCCCCAGGCTGACTGAGTCAGCCAAAACGTGCAGGGTAATCCGTACCGGATGGGAAGACTGAATTGAAAATTAAACGATTTTTTGCCAAGGACATGCGAACCGCGCTGAGTGAAGTCAAAGAACAACTCGGTGCGAATGCGGTGATCATGTCCAATAAGAAAGTGACCGGCGGTGTTGAGATCGTGGCGGCGGTGGATAATGACGCCAGCGAAGCCAAGGTGCCGTCGCCGTCACAGCCTACCCGTGATGCCCTGGCTGAACGTTTGGGCGAGGCCAGGCGTAAATTGGCTGACGACAAGGTGCAGCTGCAGCAGCCCGGTAGCGGCCACTTTGCCAAGGTGCTGCAAAATTATGCTCAGGATCCCGAGACAGAAGTGGACTCCCTGTCAGCCTTATTACAGCGCCAGTCGAAGCACACCGGTGGACACCCTGCTGAACGTCAAGGATATGACTATTCTTCCCGTCCTCAGTCTGAGAACAGCCCTTACGGCAGTGACAGGCGTCAGTCTTCCCACCCTTATGGAGCGGGCGGACGTCAGCCAGCACCGAATGCTTACAGTGACTACCGCCAAAATCATGACGCAGATGCACACGCACCGGCAGGACGCACCGGTCGGGCAAATCCAGCGGCTGCGAGCCAGAAAAACAGTGCTTTTCAGAACCGTCTGGATCCCAGCCGGTTTGAACAGCGAGCGCCGCACCGCGAGGATGATCTTGATGCCATGCGCAGTGAAATGGCGTCAATTCGTCGCCTGCTCGAACATCAGCTGTCTGGTTTGATGTGGCAGGAGGTTGAGCGTCGCGAGCCGATGCGGGCCATGATGATTAAGCGTTTGGAAAAAATGGGCTTATCAGCAGAACTGGCCGATCAGCTGGCTTGTTATATTCCTGAAGATGTCCAGCCGCACAAGGCTTGGTCATCCTTGCTTCAGTTGCTGGCCGACCAGATCATTACCACTGATGACTGTATTCTCGAAACCGGGGGCGTGGTCGCACTGCTCGGGCCGACCGGTGTAGGAAAAACAACGACAATTGCAAAACTGGCCGCCAGAGCGGCGATGGACTTTGGTCCGAATGAAATTGCTCTGGTTACCACAGATACCTATCGTATCGGTGCACATGAACAGCTGGCGACTTATGGTCGAATTCTGGGCTGTCCGGTAAGAGTTGCTAAAGATGCCGAAGAGCTTGCCGATATACTTCATCAGTTACGGCATCGGCGCCTTGTACTGCTGGATACAGCAGGCATGGGGCAACGGGATCTTCGCCTGCAGGAACAGCTGGATACCCTGATGCATAATAGTGGCTCACAAATTCGTAGCTTTCTGGTATTACCGGCGACCTCCCAGCGCCGCGTTCTGCACGAAACCATTGAGCATTTCCGTCGTATCCCGCTGTCGGGGTGCGTGCTGACTAAGCTGGATGAAACCCTCAGTCTGGGTGAAGTTATCAGTGTCACATTGGAAAGTGCTCTGCCGATCGCATATCTGGCGGACGGTCAACGAGTGCCTGAAGACATTAAAGTCGCCACAGGACACTTCATGGTTAATCGTGCAAACGAGTTGTTGGAAAACGACATGGGCCAGCAAACCCACTTCTGGAGCAGCGACAGCGCAGATAACCAGGGGGCGGATTTTTATGATTGAGAACATGATGCACGATCAAGCAAGCGGCTTGCGCCGTATGACAAAACTGGCCTCGACCAAAGTGATCACCGTCAGCGGTGGTAAAGGCGGTGTGGGTAAAACCAACATCACACTGAATATGGCGATTGCCATGGCCCGTCAGGGCAAGAGAGTGATGGTGCTGGATGCCGACCTTGGCCTGGCCAATGTTGATGTGATGCTGGGGCTGCGAGCGGGTCGTAACCTGTCTCATGTCCTGTCGGGTGTGTGCGATCTCCGGGACATCATTATCGAAGGTCCTTACGGCGTAAAAATCATACCGGCCTCTTCAGGCACGCAAAATATGGCGGAACTGTCCAGTGCTCAGCACGTTGGCCTGATCCGCGCGTTTGCCACGCTTGAAGATGAAGTGGATGTCCTGCTGGTGGATACTGCTGCAGGGATCTCAGATATGGTGTTGAGTTTTGCCGGTGCGGCCCAGGATGTACTAATTGTCGTATGTGATGAGCCGACCTCCATTACCGATGCTTATGCGCTGATTAAAATCCTGAACCGTGAATACCAGGTGCAGCGGTTTAAAATTGTGGCCAATATGGTACGCAGTTACCGCGAAGGGCGAGAGCTGTTTGCCAAGCTGACCCGGGTGACTGAACGTTTTTTGCAGGCCAACATGGAATTAGTTGCCTGTATTCCACTAGATGACAGGGTACGTCAGTCTATTAAGCGACAAAAAGTAGTCGTGGAAGCTTTCCCACGAAGCCCAGCGGCACTGGCCCTGACAACGCTCGCCAATAAAGCGTTAACCTGGCCGGTACCGAATAATCCGGCCGGACATCTGGAATTTTTTGTTGAAAAGTTATTAGTTAAACCAACACCTGAAGAGGTACCTCTGGGTGAATAAAGCACAAACATACGGCCGATATCAGGAATCCCCCCATGCTTTTGTTGAGCGGTATTCGTCACTGGTGAAGCGGATTGCGCATCACCTGATGGCGCGATTACCGCCCAATGTACAGCTGGAAGACCTGATCCAGGCTGGCATGATTGGTTTGCTGGAAGCACAACAGAACTATGATCCGAGCAAAGGTGCCAGTTTTGAAACTTTTGCCGGAATTCGAATTCGGGGCGCCATGCTGGATGATATCCGTCGTGGCGACTGGGTTCCTCGCTCCGTGTATAAAAACAACCGCCGGATATCTGAAGCCATTGCTCAATTGGAAAGCCGTTTTGGCCGCGATCCGAATGATCAGGAAATTGCTGAATATCTCGAAATGACACTCGAACAGTACCATCAGGCATTAAATGATGTTAATTGTGGTCGCCTAGTGGGTATGGACGACCTGGGTGTCTCAGAAGATACGGTAGCAACCGAAGATTCAGTGGCAGAAAACCTCCCTTTTCAGGATGTTGCGGACGGCAGTTTTCGCCACGCTCTGGCTGGTGCCATTCGTACATTGCCGGAAAGGGAAGCACTGGTGTTGTCGTTGTATTACGACGAGGAACTCAACCTCAAAGAAATTGGTGCCGTTTTAGGTGTCAGTGAATCCCGTATTTGCCAGATTCACAGTCAGGCAATGCAGCGTCTGCGGGCCAAGTTGTCTGCTTGGACTGCTTCATAAACACACGATTTAGAAGAAACACTGTGACCTCAGTGGAGGCAACTTTGAATAAAAATATGAAAATCCTCATTGTTGACGACTTTTCAACAATGCGCCGTATCGTCAAGAACTTACTACGTGACCTGGGCTTTAATAACACCCAGGAGGCGGATGATGGATTGACTGCGTTACCCATGCTAAAGAAAGGCGACTTCGATTTCGTCGTCACCGACTGGAATATGCCGGGCATGCAAGGTATTGACTTGCTCAAGCAGATCCGGGCCGATGCTAGCCTGAAACACCTGCCAGTATTGATGATTACTGCTGAAGCCAAGCGCGAGCAGATCATCGAAGCGGCTCAGGCTGGTGTCAATGGCTACATTGTTAAGCCATTCACCGCTGCCACGCTGAAAGAAAAACTGGACAAGATTTTCGAGCGTATGCAGTGATGCCGTCAGTCTGACGCTAACTAGGGTAGACACATATGATTTCACTTGAACAGGCGAAACAACTCGTCGCGCTGCTGGAAGAAGATCGGCAAGCGGACGCGGATGAGTTGTTCCGAAGCCTGGTGTCGGATTGTCGGGATCCGATGTATCTCGAAGTGGGTAAATTGACGCGTCAATTACATGACTCATTGCAGAATTTTCGTCTGGATCCCCGTATTGCTGATTTAGCGACGACCGACATTCCTGACGCACGTGGGCGTCTGAATTATGTGATAGACAAAACCGAGGAAGCGGCCAACAGGACAATGGATGCTGTTGAAGGCACCCTCCCTATCGCTGATTTATTGCGTGAACGTCTGATGCAAGTGAAACCCCAGTGGCAAAGTTTAATGCACGGGGAGATCACCCTTGGCGAATTTAAACGGCTTTGTCACGATATTGACGCATTATTAGTTCAGCTCGACGGTGACAGCGAGCAGCTTCACCGTCATCTGACCGATATTCTGATGGCACAAGACTTCCAGGATTTGACAGGCCAGGTTATTCGCAGAGTGATCGAACTTGTTCATGAAGTGGAACATCAGTTGGTTGAGATTCTGAAGGCTGCCGGTATTGAACAGAGTGAAAGCTCAGTGATAGTGAGCCAGAAAGACAAAACACTCTCCCCGGAAGGGCCAATTATCAACAGTGCTGAACGCACTGACGTCATGTCTACCCAGGATGACGTCGATGATTTGCTATCAAGCCTTGGATTTTAGGGGAAGCTTATGAGCTTTGATTTAGACGAAGATATCCTGCAGGACTTTTTAATCGAAGCCGGGGAAATTCTGGAATTACTTTCCGAGCAGTTAGTAGATTTGGAACGTCGTCCAGATGATACAGATTTGCTGAATGCCATTTTCCGCGGTTTCCATACTGTTAAAGGTGGTGCCGGGTTTTTGGCGTTAACGGCATTGGTTGACGCTTGTCACGGTGCTGAAAATATTTTTGACTTACTCCGTACCGGTAAACGCACTGTGACGTCAGAGCTGATGGATGTCATCCTTCAGGCACTGGATACCATCAATGTGATGTTCGCACAGGTGCAGAACCATGAGCCGATTGAGCCCGCGGAACAAAGCCTGCTGGATGCGCTGCATTATTACAGCCAGCCACCGGGAGCCGAAGAGATGGCGGCTGTTTCAGCCCCGGCATCGGTTGCTGCTCCCGTAGCGGCAACGGCACCGGCTTCGCCCGAGCAGCCTGCGATTGCCGGTGGTTCGGTTGATGAAATCACACAGGATGAGTTTGAACGTCTGCTCGATGAGTTGCATGGTGCGGGTGGAAGCCCAAGCCCGAGTGCAGCACCAGCCAGTGATGTTCAGAGTGCACCTGTCTCGACCGACATCGACACTGGCGATATCACCGATGATGAGTTTGAACGTCTGCTTGACGAGCTGCACGGTATAGGTAACGCGCCTGGCACTGAAACCACGGGGGCTGAAGTGTCGGCCTCGCCAGTTGTTGCACAAGCGTCCGAATCATCTGCTGCTGGCGACAGCGACTTAATGACAGATGACGAATTTGAACGTCTGCTCGATGAACTGCACGGCAGCGGTAAAGGGCCGTCAGATGAAGAGCTGGCGATCGCAACCAAACCGGCTTCCGCGTTACAGGCTAAAGCTGAATCAGCGCCTGTTACCTCTCAGCCCGTTACTGAGATGCCGCAACCTGTGCCGGAGCGTAAAGCAACAGGACTAAAAGAAAAATCCAAAACTCAGGCTGAAGCCACAGTACGTGTCGATACCTCTACGCTGGACACCATAATGAACATGGTTGGCGAGCTGGTATTAGTTCGTAACCGTCTGATCAGCCTGGGCCAGAACAGCAATGACGAAGAAATGTCAAAAGCTGTTGCGAACCTGGATGTGGTGACTGCAGACCTTCAGGGTGCGGTGATGAAAACGCGTATGCAGCCAATCAAGAAAGTCTTTGGCCGCTTCCCGCGTGTTGTTCGCGATCTGGCCCGAAGTCTGAAAAAAGAAATCGTGCTGGAAATGCGCGGTGAAGAAACCGATCTCGATAAAAATCTGGTGGAAGCGCTGGCCGATCCTCTGGTTCACCTGGTGCGTAACTCAGTCGATCACGGTATCGAAATGCCGGATAACCGCGAGAAAGCCGGCAAGCCGCGTATTGGCACCGTACTTTTGTCTGCGGCGCAGGAAGGGGATCATATTCTGCTGACTATCGAAGACGATGGCGGCGGTATGGACCCGGATCGACTGCGTCAAATCGCCGTTGACCGTAATGTCATGGATGCCGATGCCGCCGCGCGTCTGTCTGACAGCGAATGTTATAACCTGATTTTCGCGCCCGGCTTCTCGACCAAGAAAGAAATCTCAGATATTTCCGGCCGTGGTGTCGGAATGGATGTCGTAAAAACTGCTATCAGCCAGTTGAACGGTTCCATTTATATTGATTCCAATCTGGGCAAAGGCACACGCATTGATATTAAAGTGCCGTTGACGCTGGCCATTTTGCCAACGCTGATGGTCGGTGTTGCTGACCAGCCATTTGCACTGCCTCTGGCCAGTGTAAATGAAATCTTCCATTTGGATCTCAGTAAGACCAATGTGGTTGATGGGCAGCTGACTATCATAGTGCGCGATAAAGCGATCCCGCTGTTTTATCTTCAGGATTGGCTGGCAGGTCACAGTGTTTCCAAGCGGGAAAGACAGCTTGGGCATGTGGTGATTGTTCAGATAGGCCATCAGAGAATGGGCTTTGTGGTGGATACGCTTATTGGTCAGGAAGAAGTGGTGATTAAGCCACTCGATGAGTTATTGCAAGGCACACCTGGTATGGCGGGGGCCACCATTACCAGTGATGGTCACATTGCACTGATTCTGGATGTCCCCAACCTTCTGAAACATTACGCAGGCCGCAGATAATAATAATTGACAGGGGCTTAGAAGGCCCCTGTTCATTCAGGCCTGATTGCTTACGGAAAGATAAAACATGGCTGTAAAAGTGTTGGTGGTGGACGACTCCAGTTTTTTCCGCCGCCGGGTGAGTGAAATTATTAATGCGGATCCGCGCCTTGAAGTGATTGGCGATGCTGTTAACGGTAAAGATGCCGTTGAAAAAGCGCGGACACTGAAGCCTGACGTCATCACTATGGATATTGAAATGCCTGTGATGGATGGTATCACCGCAGTGCGCGAAATCATGAAGTCGAACCCGACACCTATCCTGATGTTTTCGTCGCTGACCCATGAGGGCGCGCGGGCGACATTAGATGCTCTGGACGCGGGCGCGTTAGACTTCCTGCCGAAAAAATTTGAAGATATTGCGCGTAATAAAGACGAAGCAATCTCTCTGCTGCAAAAACGTGTCGCCGAGCTGGCCCGTAAACGTGTCTTTATGCGGGCGCCTGTGCGTACCAGCACTCCGGTTTCGCCATCGCCGGCTGATCGCCCGCTGACGTCAAGCCGCCCGGTCGCAAGTACGGCCACTGCCACGACGCTGACACGATCAGCACCGTCACAGGTTCGTCCGACCGCGCGGTTTAAAGCGACAGGTAAACAGTATCAGCTGATGGCGATAGGTACATCGACCGGCGGCCCTGTGGCGCTCCAAAAAATTCTGACACAGCTGCCTGGCTCATTTCCGTACCCCATTGTTTTGGTGCAGCATATGCCTGCAACATTCACCGCGGCGTTTGCTGCGCGTTTGAATAACCTTTGCAAAATCGGTGTGAAAGAGGCCGAAGATGGTGATGTACTGCGTGCCGGTACGGCTTATCTGGCACCTGGCGGTAAACAAATGATGCTGGAAGGCCGCCCGGGTAATGTGCGTTTACGTATTATTGATGGTGGCGATCGTATGAACTACAAGCCTTGTGTCGATGTCACTTTTGGCTCTGCAGCCAAGGTGTATCATGACAAGGTGCTGTCCATGATCCTGACAGGAATGGGCGCAGACGGGCGTGACGGATCGCGTATGCTGAAGTCGGCCGGCGCAACCGTCTGGGCGCAAGACGAAGAAAGTTGTGTGGTATACGGTATGCCACAGGCGGTTGCCAAGGCAGGGATATCGACCGAAGATCTTCCTTTGGATCGCATTGCTGAGCGTATTCTGATTGAGGTTGGCTTAGCTTAAGGAGATGTCGTGGTAGTCTGGAGCATTGCCAACCAGAAAGGCGGCGTGGGGAAAACCACCACTACTGTCAGTCTGGCGGGCCTGTTAAGTGAACGAAACAAACGCGTATTATTGGTGGATACTGACCCGCATTCATCACTGACGACATACTTGAATTTTGATTCTGATCGCCTTGAATCCAGCCTGTTTGATTTGTTCCAGCTGTCGACAATTGACCGTGACACTGTCAAACCACTGGTGCTGGAAACACGATTTAAAAATATCCATCTGATACCGGCGCACATGTCGCTGGCGACCTTGGATAGAGTCATGGGGACTCGCAGCGGCATGGGATTGATTCTGAAAAAGGCACTGAAATGCCTGGAAGAAGAATATGATTATGTGCTGATTGACTGCCCCCCGATCCTGGGTGTCATGATGGTGAATGCGCTTGCTGCCAGTGAGCGCATTTTGATTCCGGTGCAAACGGAATTTTTGGCGATGAAAGGTCTGGAGCGAATGATGCGTACTTTGCAAATCATGCAAAAATCCAGGCCGGATGAATTCAAAGTCACTATTGTGCCAACCATGTATGACAAACGAACCAGGGCCTCACTGGAAACCCTGCAAGAACTGAAGTCGCGTTATGCCAATCAGGTCTGGGCTTCGGCTGTGCCCATTGATACCAAGTTTCGTGATGCCAGTATCAAGCACATGCCGCCATCTCTGTATGCCCGTGGCTCTCGCGGTGTGTTTGCGTATAAAACTTTATTGAATTATCTGGAGCGGCTTGGTCAAGATGAGCGATAACGCAAAGCTGTCCAGTGAACAGGCATTAGATGATTACTTTTTCGGGCTGCTGGATGATTCTTTGCTGCCCGAAGAGGGTAGCGTGGACGCTGTCAGCCCGCAGGATGACCTGCCAGCGTTAGCAGAGGAAAATGACGGCCAGATGTTGTTGTCTGATTCTGCTGTTGCTGATGAAGCAGCGGCTGAGTTGCAAAGTGGCAGTGAGCCCGATGATGCGATAAGTCTTGCGGTGATCCCCCAGACTCATCAGCCCTTTGATTTTAATAGTCTGGATCAATCCGGGCGAGATAACTCGTCTGTGAACTCGTTTGCAGAAGGTGGCGAACCGCCATCACTGCGGGCAATGGCAACCCAACTGCCGAGTGCTGCTGCGCCGGTTTCGTTGTCCGCAGAGCCAGAGCTGAGTGTACCTGAAGTCAGGTTTACCCCGCCGCGAACGAGAACGGATCTTGAGCAGTTGCAGCGTCTTCTCGACCAAATGTCAGAGATGCAAGAGGAAGTGATTGTTGAAAGTGAAGCCTGGATTGCCGAGCAACAGCAATTGGCTGAACTGGAAAAACAGCAAGAAGTTAAGCAAGAAGATGTTAAGCCAGCCGTTTTAGACGACCCGGGCTGGTTTGAGGATGACAGCGCGCTGACTCAGCATCAGAACACTGCGCCAGAGCCGCTGCAAAAATCGCCGGCAGTGGCTGCGCAGGCGTCAGCTGTTGAATCGGCTCCCTATGCAGAGCCGCAAAACAGTGTCCAGCTGATGCAGATGCTGCCTAAGATCGCTGAGGCTCCGGCTGTTGCTGACAAGGCGGCGCAGGTGGCTGAATTGGAAACAAGCTCTCAGCCTCAGAGTGAAATAGTTGCAACGGAGCCTGTTCCAGACATTCTTGATAAAGAAGAGAGTGTGCAGGAAACTGTGGCCGATGCCGCACCTGAGCTGGCGGCTGAGCCGCCACCGCCTTCCTGGGTATTACCTGGCGCCAGTGAGCAAACAGAATTTCAGGCGCTGTTTTTTGCTGTCAACGGTGTGACTTTTGCTGTTCCGCTGACAGAGCTGGGAGGGATTCACCAATTGGGTGAGATGAGTCACCTTATTGGCCGCCCGGACTGGTATCTTGGCTTGCAGCCGGTACAGAACCGAAAGCTGGATGTGGTGGATACCGCCAGATGGGTGATGCCAGAATCTATCTACAATGATGACCATCAGGAAAATTACCGATATGTGGTCATGTTGGGAGAAAGTAAGTGGGGACTGGCTTGTGATCAACTTCACGGAACAGAAACCCTGACAAAACAAAGTGTTCGCTGGCGAGAAAAGGCAGGTAAACGGCCTTGGCTGGCGGGTATGGTTAAAGAGAAAATGTGTGCTTTAATTCATGTCAATGAACTCATTTCCATGCTGAAAGCGGGTTTGGACGTGAAGAGCGTTTTGTGACGATGGCCGGAGAGGATACAGCATGTCGCAGGTAAGTGTTGCCGAGATTCAAAAAGAAGACAGTAACGACCAGGTATTACAGTGGGTTACCTTCCAGCTGGAAGAGGAAACCTACGGTATCAATGTAATGCAGGTTCGTGAAGTGCTGCGTTATACTGAAATCGCCCCGGTTCCGGGCGCGCCAGATTATGTGCTGGGAATTATCAACCTGCGTGGCAATGTGGTCACAGTGATTGATACCCGTGCACGGTTTGGCCTGATGTCAGGTGAGATTTCAGATAATACCCGTATCGTAATCATTGAAGCTGAAAAGCAGGTTATCGGTATTATGGTCGACAGTGTGGCAGAAGTGGTTTATCTGCGTAGCTCTGAAATCGACAGTACGCCAAGCGTGGGCACTGATGAAAGTGCCAAGTTTATTCAAGGCGTCAGTAACCGTGACAATCAACTGCTGATCCTGGTTGATCTGAACAAGCTCCTGTCTGATGAAGAATGGGAAGAGATGGCGTATCTCTGATGCCTGCTATCTTGCTTGAATGGCTGCCTTTGGTTGTTGCTTTGCTGGCAGTGGTGATAGCGGTTGTGCTGGTCCGGCGTGAGCGAAAAGCACGCCAGGATCTGGAAACCAAGTTTGCAGCAGCAGAGTTGCTGTTAAAAACCGCCAGACAGCAGCAGGAAAGCTTAACCAAACAGTTTCATGAGTTGCGTGCGGGTACGATGGCAATGAGTAATAAAATGGCCATATTAACCCGCCAGCAGGAAGAGCTGTCTGAGCGTCAGGGTGAAATGGCCATGCAGGATCCCGATGGCCGCCTGTACAGCCGCGCCAGTAAAATGGTCGAGCTGGGTGCCGATGTTAATGAGCTGATGGAAGAGTGTGATTTACCGAAAGCGGAAGCTGAATTGCTGTTGCGGTTACAGCAGCGCATGAATAAAGGCCGGCGTTAGCACTGTTGCTTGCTGGCTGTTATTTGTGGATAGCGACACCTTGCCGCTTTTATTCACGGTTTCGGTTATTCACGGCACCTGTGTATAGCTTCGGTACACGCCTTAGTACATAGCTTCAGCGCCAGATTCTGCCGCTTCACTGCACAATAGCGTCAGACGGTTTCGTTTACAGACACAGGCCCTTCCCATCCGGGAGGGGTTTTTCCGTTTAAAACCCACGAAAAAGCAATCAGTTCGGCTATGATCACGAACAGGGCGGGTGGGATGTTATCTCCGGCCTCTAGGTTATTGAGGTACTCAGCCAGTGCCGGATCCTGGTGTATCAATCCTCCCTGGGCTTTGGCCTGCTCGATGATCTCTCTTGCCCAGTCGTCATAACCTTTCGCTGACACATAAGGGGTGTTATAGCCATCGTAGCTCAACGCGATAGCCCGGTTTTGTTCTGTTGTCATACGCTGATCCTGATGCCGCATTGTGGGTGGATGTCCGGCGCTGAATCATCATGGGTTGGCGTCTGATGAAAACTCACGGACTCACAGTTAATCTCCAGCTGTTTCAGGCGACGCATCAGCTGAGGTGTTAACTGTTCAGTCAATGTCAGTATGTCTGACTGCTCGCAACTGAAAGCCAGATTGAGCTGGCTGTCCTGCCAGATGGCAGTGGCTTCTAACGTGTTCGACTCACCGACAGGTAATCCCAGTTTGACTGTCCAGGCCCGGCCGGGCGATTGCCGTTTCGAGGCTTGTTGCGATGCGTTTGAATGCACACTGAGACGGATTTCGCGGCCGTTACTTTGCGGTAAATGCAGTATAAAAGACGTGTTTTCGTCGCGTCCGGCTGGCGCACCGGCAATACGCTGCTCGGCGGCCAGGCGTATCAGTGCTTTGAGTTCGGTTTGTGAATCAGCCGGCAGGCTGGCGAGTAACCGGGCAAGCGGACTGTCGGGCTGTGTCAGCTGGGTTACCAGTGCCTTCAGGCTGTCTTTACCGGCCCCTTGCTGTAACCAGGGTGCGATATCGGCCGGCGTTCGCGGCAGCACCAGCTGAGACAGCCATGGTGCGATCGGTGAACTCTGGCCGCTCACTGCAGGAGGTAAATTGGCAAATAATCGTTGCAACACATGAAGTTGTGTTAGCAAGTGTGAAAGTTGGCTGATTTGCTGGCCGGATTGGAATACAGTTGCGCCTGCCTGAGCTTGACTTGCATGGCTGACCGAAGCGGTCTGCTGCGGCGCAGTTGCCTTCGACGCACTGGCCGCTGCTGTCGGATAAGCGGAGGATTGAGATATAGAGGTCACATTTAGATACCTTGCTGCCGGATCTATAACAGCCTGAAACTAACAAAGATCTCAGTCGCTGTGATATTATCCGAGGATTATTTGTGTCATTCAGGATGTCTCATCCCTATGTTATCAGTCAAAGGATTGAGCTGTACCCGTGATGAGCGTGTATTGTTCGATGACCTCCAATTTAATGTTGCTTCTGGCGAGCTGGTTCAGATTGAAGGCCGCAACGGGGCCGGTAAAACGACCTTATTGCGTATCATCGCTGGGCTCGGCTCTCCTGATACCGGCGATGTCTATTGGCACGATAACAAGATAGGCCATGTGCGTGAAGAGTATCATAGCCAGATGCTGTTTTTGGGACATCAAACTGGGGTCAAGCGCGAATTAACCGCCTCAGAAAACCTGGCTTTTTTCCAGGCCATGCATACGCTGGATAACAGCGAGAGACTCAGTGGTCAGGCAAGAGTGCATGGTGATGATGCTATCTGGCAGGCACTGGCCCATGTGGGGTTGGCCGGACGCGAAGATGTGCCTGCCGGACAATTGTCCGCCGGCCAGCAGCGTCGGGTGGCTTTGGCCCGCTTATGGTTAAGTAACCATCCGCTGTGGATTTTGGACGAGCCGTTGACAGCGATTGATAAACTGGGAGTAAAAGTCCTTGAGCAGCTTTTTGTTTCCCATGCTGAACGCGGCGGGATTGTGCTGCTGACGACTCACCAGGATATGTTTTCTGCGCAGAACAGATTGCGCAAGGTGACACTGGGGCAGGCGTTGTGATGTGGCATTCTATGTATCAGGTTATCCGGCGGGAATTGCTGATTGCGTTTCGTCGTCAGGCCGATGTGTTCAACCCTTTGTGGTTCTTTATTATTGTCATTACCCTGTTTCCATTGGGGATAGGGCCTGAACCGAACCTGCTGGCGCGTATCGCGCCCGGTATTATTTGGGTAGCAGCTTTACTGGCGGCTTTACTGTCACTGGAGCGTCTGTTCCGGGATGATTTTGTTGACGGCTCGCTGGAACAAATGATGCTGATGCCAACCCCGTTATCGGTATTGGCACTGGCAAAAGTCGTGGCTCACTGGTTGCTGACGGGTTTGCCGCTGATAATAATCAGTCCGTTATTGGCAGTTTTACTGTCACTCGACTGGTCAACCTGGACTGCGGTGGTATTAACCTTGCTGCTTGGCACGCCAACACTGAGCTTTTTGGGTGCGATTGGGGTTGCACTGACGGTGGG
This sequence comes from Photobacterium sp. WH77, assembly GCF_022014395.1. Taxonomy (NCBI): domain Bacteria; kingdom Pseudomonadati; phylum Pseudomonadota; class Gammaproteobacteria; order Vibrionales; family Vibrionaceae; genus Photobacterium; species Photobacterium sp. WH77. The sequence continues at coordinate 211,597 of NZ_JAKLTE010000006.1, forward strand.
ATTGCGTAAAGGTGGAGTATTATTGAGCTTGCTCATCTTACCGCTGTTTATTCCCGTGCTAATCTTTGCTACGTCGGCGATAGAGGCGGCGTCGCTGGGAATGAGTTATCAGGGGCAACTAGCTTTGATGGGAGCAATGTTAGCCGGATCAGCCACACTGGCTCCTTTTGCGATATCAGCATCATTGCGTATCAGTGTTAACTGACGCGTGAATATAACGAATATTATTATTAATCATAGAGTAAAAAACTATGTGGAAGTGGTTACATCCCTACGCTAAAGCAGAAAACTGCTACCGCCTGTGCGGAACCCTGCTGCCCTGGTTTGCGGCACTGTCTGTGATCAGCCTGATAACAGGCACTGTCTGGGGCCTGGCTTTTGCGCCAACCGATTACCAGCAGGGTGACAGTTTCCGCATTATTTACCTGCATGTACCGGCTGCTATCTGGTCCATGGGGGCTTATCTTTGGATGGCGGTAGCTGCCTTTATCGGCTTAGTCTGGCAGGTGCGCTTATCTGACATGGCAGCTGCGGCCATGGCACCGATTGGCGCTGTGTTCACCTTTATTGCATTGCTGACCGGTGCGGTATGGGGCAAACCAATGTGGGGCGCCTGGTGGGTGTGGGATGCACGTCTGACATCTGAACTGATTCTGCTTTTCCTCTATCTGGGTGTGATTGCGCTGTATAACGCTTTCGACGATCAGAAAACGGCGGCCAAAGCGGCCGGTATCCTGGCGATAGTGGGCGTGATCAATCTTCCTATCATTCATTATTCCGTTGAGTGGTGGAATACCCTGCATCAGGGTGCCACTATTACCAAATTCGCTAAACCGTCGATCGACAGTCGTATGCTGTGGCCATTACTGCTGAATATTTTGGGTTTTGCCTGTTTTTTTGGTGCGCTGACTCTGATTCGGTTACGCAATGAAATTCTGACCAGGGAAAGCCACCGCCCCTGGGTTCGTCAGTTGATTCAGTGAGGTGAGTATGCATTTCGATTCGTTCAGTGATTTCCTTGCCATGGGCGGGTATGCCGGTTATGTCTGGTCGGCCTATGGGATATCTGCTTTATCTTTGCTGATTCTTTTATGGACCAGTATCCGTAAGAGTCGTCGTCTGGCTGCTGACATTAAAAATAGAATTGCCCGCGAGCAACGCATTAAAGCGGCCGAGAATTTGGAGAATACCTTATGAACCCAAGACGCAAAAAACGCCTGACCGTGATCATTGCCTTGCTGGCCGGTCTCGGTGTGACGGTTGGCCTGACTTTGTATGCCATGAGCCAGAATATGGATCTCTTCTATACCCCAACGGAGCTGGTAGAGGGTAAACCAGATGGCACTAAACCCGAAGTGGGTCAGCGTTTACGCATTGGCGGTATGGTAGTCAAAGGCTCAGTCAGCCGTGACCCCCATTCTTTGCAGGTCAGCTTCAAAGTGGCTGATGTTGGCCCGGCCGTGACTGTGACTTATGACGGTATTTTGCCTGATCTGTTCCGCGAAGGGCAGGGGATAGTCGCTCAGGGTGTGCTGGTTGATGCCCAAACGGTGAAAGCCCATGAGGTGCTGGCTAAGCATGACGAAGAATATATGCCGCCAGAAGTGGCTGAGGCGATGCAGAAAAATCATAAGCCTCTGAAATATACCGAACAACAAATGCAAGGTAGCGTGCAATGATTGCAGAATTAGGGCAGTTCAGCCTTATCCTGGCACTGGGGTTATCGCTTCTGGTGAGTGTTTATCCACTGTATGGTGCCTATAAAGGTAACCCGGTGCTGATGCGTTTGGCCCGGCCTTTGACCTTTGGTGTCTTTGCGATGCTGCTAGTGTCTTTTGCATTGCTGTCGTGGGCCTTTTACATCAATGATTTTACTGTGACCTATGTTGCCAGTAATTCGAACAGCAATCTGCCCTGGTACTATAGGCTGACGGCGGTCTGGGGCGCACATGAAGGGTCATTGCTGCTTTGGGTCTTGATTCAGGCCACGTGGGCTGCCGCGGTGGCCATGTTCAGCCGGGGCATGCCACAGGAATCTGTGGCACGGGTGCTGGCCGTGATGGGGATGATCTCAGTTGGTTTTCTGTTATTTATCATCATCACCTCCAACCCGTTTGAGCGTACTCTGCCTTATTTTCCTGTTGATGGCCGCGATCTGAACCCCTTGCTGCAGGATCCGGGGTTAATCATTCATCCACCTATGCTGTACATGGGCTATGTTGGTTTCTCAGTAGCCTTCGCCTTTGCTATTGCCTCCTTAATGACAGGCCGGTTGGATACAGCCTGGGCGCGCTGGTCGCGGCCCTGGACAATTGCTGCCTGGTCATTTCTGACCGTAGGGATTGCTCTGGGCTCCTGGTGGGCGTATTACGAGCTGGGCTGGGGTGGCTGGTGGTTCTGGGATCCGGTCGAAAATGCCTCTTTTATGCCTTGGCTGGCTGGTACGGCGTTAATGCATTCGCTGGCAGTGACGGAGAAGCGAGGCACCTTTAAAGCCTGGACAGTGTTACTGGCAATATCGGCTTTCTCTCTGAGTTTGCTCGGAACTTTCCTGGTGCGCTCCGGCGTGCTGGTGTCAGTGCATGCCTTTGCTTCCGATCCGGCACGGGGCATGTTCATTCTGGGCTTCCTGGTGGTGGTGATCGGCGGTTCGCTCTTACTGTATGCCTTGCGTGGGGCACAGATCCGCTCCCATGGCAGTTTCAGCTTGTTTTCACGAGAGAACTTCCTGCTGGCTAATAATCTGCTGCTGATTACCGCCTTGCTGGTGGTGTTGATCGGCACCTTGTTACCCCTGGTTCATAAGCAGCTTGGTCTGGGCTCGGTATCCATTGGTGTGCCTTTCTTTAATACCTTGTTTACCTGGCTGATGATTCCGTTTGCTTTCTTTCTGGGTATTGGCCCTCTGGTGCGCTGGAAACGTGAGAATTTCTCGACTATCCGCCGGCCACTGCTGATTACCGCATTGATCACGCTGCCATTAGCCGTGTTTGCGCTGTGGCTGCGTCCCGATCCGATCCAGCCACTGGCTGTACTGGGTATGGTGATGGCATTCTGGATCATTATCCTGCAGGGGTATGAGGTTTATGAGCGCGCTACTCATCGCCATAGCCTGATGGTCGGCCTGGGTAAGCTTGGCCGCAGTCACTGGGCTATGGTACTGGGCCATATTGGTCTGGCCGTGACCTTGATCGGTATTACGCTGGTTTCCAATTACGATCTGGAGAAAGACGTTCGCCTGGCTCCCGGTCAGACAGTGACAGTCGAAGGCTTCGATTTTAAATTGTCCGGGTTGCGTAATGTCGAAGGGCCGAACTATGACGGCTTTATTGGCGACTTTGTGGTGTCTCGTAACGGTAAGCACATCGCTGAACTGCATGCCGAAAAACGTTTTTATACGGTATCGGGCTCTATGATGACCGAAGCGGCGATCGACAGTGGTGTGACCCGTGATCTCTATGTGGCGCTTGGCGAACAGCTGGATGACAGCGCCTGGGCGGTCCGTATTTACTATAAGCCGTTTGTTAACTGGTTATGGCTGGGAGCGCTTCTGATGGCACTGGGTGGCGCAATGGCCATCAGTGACAAGCGTTACCGTTTTCGTCGTCGCTTTAAAAAAGAAGTGAAAGATGAAGAGGTTGTCAGTGCCCCGCACGCAGAGGTGAATGGATGAACAAAAAACTGCTTTTTATTCCTTTAGTCCTGTTTCTGGGCCTGGTGGCTGTCTTTATGGTGCAGCTGACCCGCAATGCTGACGGAGACGATCCGACGAAGCTGGAGTCCGTCCTGGTCGGTAAGCCCGTCCCGGCCTTTCGCCTCGAAGATTTGGAAGATGCGAACAAACTGTATCAGCAGGATATTTTTCTTGGTGAGCCTCTGCTGTTGAATGTCTGGGCAACCTGGTGCCCAACCTGTTATGCAGAGCACCGTTACCTTAATGAGCTGGCCAGCCAGGGGGTCAAAATTATTGGCCTGAATTACAAAGACGAGCGCGATAAAGCCAACCGCTGGCTGAAAGATCTCGGTAATCCTTATATGCACAGCCTGTTTGATGGTAATGGCATGCTGGGTATGGATTTAGGCGTGTACGGCGCACCAGAAACCTTTCTGATCGATGCCAGTGGCGTGATCCGTTATCGCCATGTCGGCGATGTGAATCCGCAAAACTGGCAAGACACCCTCAAGCCGATTTATGAACGTCTGCAAGAGGAAGCGAAAGGATGAAACACGCAATAGCAGTATTTACGCTGCTGATCGGAAGCTGGTTTGTCGCCAGTGTGCCGGTTCAGGCCGCGATTGATGTCTACGAATTTGCGACGCCTGAACAGGAAGCCGCGTTCCAGGAATTGACAGCCACGCTGCGGTGCCCGAAATGTCAGAATAACAATATCGCAGACTCCAATGCGGAACTGGCCAAAGACATGCGCCAGAAGGCGTATGAGATGTTAAGCGAGGGAAAATCCAAGCAGGAAGTCATAGATTATATGATTGCCCGTTACGGAAACTTCGTGACTTATGATCCGCCACTTATGCCATCTACCCTGATTTTGTGGCTGGGCCCTTTGTGTTTCCTGCTTATTGGCGCCAGTGTGCTGGTCTATCGTTCCCGGAAAGGAGTGGTGGCTTCATCTCAGCCAATGGATGAAAAAGAATCTGCCCGTCTTCATGCATTACTAAATGATATTGAAAAAGAGGCAGAAAACCCGCACGCCGCCAGTGGTTCGGCAGGTGAAAGCAAGGTGAAAAAATGACGTTATTTTGGATTTCCTCCCTGATACTGGTGTTGATTGCGCTGGCTTTTTTCATTGTTCCAGCCTTTGTGGGAAGCAATCAGGATCGGGTTGCCAGCCGGGACGAACTGAACAAAGCTTTCTTTCGTGACCGGTTGGGTGAACTGAAAGAAGAGAGCAGTGAAGGACTGGTGTCGAATCCGGATGAGCTGGAAGTTGAACTGCAGCAGTCGTTGCTGGATGACGTACTGGAGACACAGGCACAGCAGAACAGTCAGTTTAAACCCTGGTTATTAATTCCCGGTATCCTGATGATTGTCGGGGTGGCGTATGGTCTTTACGGCGTCGTTGGCAATCAGCAAAAAGTGGCTGACTGGCAGCAGACGGTTTCAAAGTTGCCTCAGCTGACTCAGCGTCTGATGGGAGATAATGCTGCTCCGATGACAGATCAGGAGATGGAAGAACTGACCTTAGGACTCCGGACCCGGCTGCATGAGCGACCGGATGATGCCACCGGCTGGCTGTTGCTGGGACGAATAGGCATGGCAAACCGCGATATTGAAACGGCCCAGGGGGCAATGAAGCGCGCTCTGGATCTGGAACCGAATGATCCCAGTCTGCAACTGAGTTATGCTCAGGCTCTGATGATGGGGGGGCAGCCAGGTCAGATTCAGCTTGCCCGTAATATGCTGACGCACTTGCTGGAACGTGATCCTGATAATCTGCAGGCGTTATCCTTAATGGCATTTGATGCGTTTGAACAGGCTGATTATCAGGCTGCCATCAAATACTGGGAACAGATGAAATCGCAGCTCAGCGCAGGTGATAATCGCATCAATATGCTTGAGCGCAGTATTGCCCAGGCAAAGGTGGAGATGTCGCAGACTGCCAATCCCAGCCCGGGTGTCAGGGTGACGGTTGAGCTCGGCGCCTCGGTGAGCTTGCCGGCGCAAGGCATGGTTGTGGTGTCTGTCCATACCGCAGATGGTGCGCCCATGCCGCTGGCAGCCAGACGCCTGCCGTTATCACGCTTCCCGCTGACGCTCACCTTAACCGACAAAGACAGCATGATCCCTGATAGACTGATGTCAAAACAGTCTGAGCTGATAGTCAGGGCCAGGATCGACAGTGACGGCAACGTGGCGACAAAAGATGGCGATTGGTTTGGTGAGAGCGACATTGTGCCGTTAGGCGGAGAGACGACAATCACCATTAATACTCAGTATTAAAACATACTGGCAGTTAAGAAACAGACTGGATATCATTATCCAGTCTGTTTTGCATTTATTAAGTGGCTAACACATTGAAACCAAATCTGTTCTTATCCCTGTTACTGACATTCATCCTTATGGGATGTGCCAGCTCGCCGCCAGATCCGTCACCGGAAAAACTGGCGGGAAACGAATACGGCCTGGATGATGAGGAGCTTGAAGCTGCCGGTCTGGATGTCGAAGAGCTGGAAGCCCTGAGTGAGCCGGAAAACGCGGTTTATGACCCTTTTGAAGGGTTTAACCGTGCCATGTGGACAGTAAACTACGATTATCTTGACCCCTATTTTGTCCGCCCTGTGTCACTGGCTTATGTCGATTATGTGCCGTCACCGGTGCGTACCGGTTTAAGAAACTTCCTGTCCAACCTGGAAGAACCGGCTAACATGCTGAACAGCTTCCTGATGCAGAACCCGGAAAAGGCGGTGGATCATTTCACCCGCTTTTGGATTAACAGTATTTTTGGTCTGGGCGGGTTGATTGATATTGCGGCCGCTGCCGATATTCCGCCACCGGGAGAGCAGGCATTTCCTGATACGCTGGGTTATTACGGTGTCGGGAACGGCCCTTATTTCATGATACCCGCATACGGCCCTTTGACCTTGCGTGAAGGTGTCGGGGATCGCGTGGATGCTCTGTATTTTCCGCTCAATCTGCTGACTTTTTGGCAAAGCGTTGGCAAGTGGGCGCTGGAAGGCATGGAAGACAGGGCCAAACTGGTGGCTCAAGAACCTATGTTGAACAACTCACCGGATCCGTACGCTTTCACGCGCGATGCTTATATTCAATATAAGAACTTCAGGGCTGCGGGCAGGGAATCTGAACCCGCACAGCCGCAAAATGAAGAATATCTTGATGATTTTCTTGATGAAATAGACAGCGAATAGTCATCCGGTCTGTGTGTAAGATAAACCAGAGCAAAACTGCTCTGGTTTTTTTATACCTCTAACACAGTTTGATTTTTGTTAATTTTTTGTAAATAAAAACATTTCTGACAAAGTTAACACTTTGGCTGATTTCCAGTTTGATGAGTCCCAATAATACCGCTGCTGAGCGACACTTATTTGTAGCACTGAACTAATACCGGTCAAGCGAGTAGAATACTGCAGTAATTATCATTTCATCCCGTTCCATTGCCAGAAGTTTCATTTAGGTTGGCATAAGATCACAAAGCGCAATATCCAAAATAGAAATCCGACTTTCTTTCTTTGCGACAAAAAGAAACTGAACTATTGATTACCTAGCATGGTTTCATATCCGTGCTTTGTTACTTACTTTTTAACTCAAGGAACGAAGTAATGTTTTTCAATAAGTTAAATCCTGTCGCGGCAGGTATCGCCGTGATGACTATGTCGTGGGGAGCGATGGCAGCACCAGGCACTCCGCAAATTGCCTGGATGGAAACGGATTACGCTATCGTAGAGGTTGATCAAGCGGCTTCAGCCTATAAAAGCTTGATTACGGTTAAGCCGGCAGCGGAAGTCCCGGTTGCCTGGCAGCGTTATTCTGGTGAAACGGCTGACCTTTGGAAAGTGAAGCTCAATGGTAATGTGGTGTTTGAGCAAAGCATTGCTCCGGCATCCAGCGGAGCGGGTTCAACAACACTGTCTGTAGCCCAGGGTGGTCAGTATGCCATGACAGTTGAGCTGTGTAGTGGCGTGGGGGCGGCGCAAGCCTGTACCAGCAGTGCGGCAACGAACATTGTTGTTGCCGATACCGATGGCAGCCACTTAGATCCATTACCCATGAACGTGGATGCTAATAATGGCAATTACACAACGCCTGCGAACACTGTGGTTGGTGCTTACTTTGTCGAGTGGGGCGTCTATGGCCGTAAATTCTCGGTGGATAATATTCCGGCGCAAAACCTGACCCACATTTTGTACGGCTTTATTCCTATTTGCGGACCCAATGAATCTTTGGGCGAGATTGAAAATGGCAACAGCCTGGCCGCATTAAACCGTGCCTGTCAGGGAACGCCGGATTATGAAGTGGTGATCCATGACCCTTGGGCGGCGGTTCAGATGCCTCAGCCGCAATCAGGCCATACCCACAGCACGCCTTATAAAGGTACCTATGGTCAGATGATGGCGTTGAAACAACGTTATCCTGATCTGAAGATTGTTCCTTCTGTTGGCGGCTGGACATTGTCTGATCCCTTCTATTCTTTCACCGACAAAGCCAAGCGTGACATTTTCGTCGCCAGTGTGAAGAAATTCCTCAAAACATGGAAATTCTTCGACGGTGTTGATATCGACTGGGAATTCCCGGGCGGGAAAGGCGCGAATGCGAATCTGGGCGATCCGGTCAATGACGGCCCTGCGTATGTGGCTCTGATGCGCGAACTGCGTGTCATGCTGGATGAGCTGGAAGCCGAAACTGGCCGCCAGTACGAGCTGACATCTGCAATCGGTGTAGGCTATGACAAGATTGATGTCGTGAACTATGCCGATGCGGTTCAGTATATGGACTACATTTTCGCCATGACGTATGACTTCTTCGGCGGATGGAACAACGTTCCTGGCCATCAGACAGCACTGTTCTGCGGCAGCCACATGTCTGCTGATGTCTGTAACGGCACAGGTGTTGATGAAAACGGCGTGCCTCGTCAAGGTCCGGCTTATACTGCCGCGCACGGTATTGATCGTCTTCTGGCGCAGGGTGTTCCTGCAAACAAACTGGTACTGGGTACTGCCATGTACGCACGTGGCTGGACAGGTGTTACCGAAGCCAGCATGACAGATCCGACGAATCCAATGACAGGTACAGGCAACGGCATGGTGCCTGGTTCGTGGGAACCTGGGGTTATTGACTACAAAGACGTTGTGACTGACTACATCAATAATGCAGCAGTTACTAAGGGTTATGATGCGCAGGCAGAAGCACCCTGGGCGTACAATCCAAGCAACGGTAACCTGATCACCTATGATGACCGTCGTTCAGTGCTGGCTAAAGGTCAGTATGTCCGTAATCTGGGGCTGGCGGGCTTGTTTGCATGGGAAATTGATGCCGATAACGGCGATATTCTGAATGCGATGCAGGATTCACTGGCTGGTGGCGGTGGCAACTACGCCCCGGTAGCGAAAGCGGGTGCTGATCAAGTGGTTAATGGTGCGGCGTCTGTGACTCTGGACGGCTCTGCATCCAGCGATCGCGATGGTCAGATCGTCAGCTATCAGTGGACACAAACCAGTGGTCCGGCACTGACTCTGACCGGGTCAGATACCGCGACAGCTACCGTTGCTGTTCCTGAAGTGACGGCAGATACTCAGTATGCGTTCACGCTGACAGTCACCGACAATGCCGGTGATACCGCTACTGACAGTGTGACAGTCACAGCTAAAGCACCAGGTTCAAACACCGCACCTGTGGTGGCAGTGTCTGGTCCTGCGACAGCCAGTGCCGGTGATACTGTAGTGCTGGATGCGTCGCAATCGTCAGATGCCGACGGCGATACACTGACCTTTACCTGGACAGTGCCTGCCGGTGTTAACGCGACAGTAAATGGTGCAACAGTGAGTTTTGTTGCCGACAGCTACACAGTCGATACGCCGCTGAACTTTACCGTCGCGGTATCCGATGGGACCGATTCAGTGACAGAGTCAGCCACAGTAACGGTATTGAAAGACGGCGGCACAACTGGTTGTACCAATGCCTGGGCAACTGGTGGTGTGTATAACTCCGGTGATATCGTGACGCATTCAGGCAAGTCCTGGAAAGCGAAATGGTGGACGACTGGTGAAGAGCCAGGAACAACAGGCGAGTGGGGCGTTTGGGAAGATCTAGGCGCAGCCAACTGCCAGTAAATTCAGATACCCACCTGAAGGCTGGGAACTGATAAAATCCATAAAGAAAAGCCGCTCTAACGAGCGGCTTAGTTTTTTCAGGCAATATCCCGTTCTTAGTTAGAAAGAGCGGCTGTACTGCACACCGTACAGCAGCGCATCAGCACGGGTTGTCGCACTGATTGAGGTCGCCGCGGTTTGTTCGGTTGCGGCGATATCTTTACCCATCAGGTAGGTCAGGCCGAAATCAATCGTTGATTTAGTATCGAGATTATAGGTAAAGCCGCCAGAGAACCATTGGCGATCTGAATCTGGGACAGAAATGGAGGTTTTCTTGTCCTGAGCACTGGTGTCGTACATGTAGCCGGTACGCAAGGTCCAGTCTGAATTCAGTGTATAAGTACCACCAATCGCATAGTGCCAGCCATCCTGCCACTGGTAATCATTCAGTACTACGCCTTTGTCGGTTTTCAGCGTATCAAAGCTGCTCCACTCGATCCACTGAACACTATAGTGAACGGCGAACTGGCTGTTTAGCTGATGGAAACCGGAAAACTCAACCATATCTGGCAGCGGCATCAGCAGTTTCTGACCTTGAAGGTTCCCGCCGGCTGTCTGCGCATACATATCACCTTCGGCTTTCAGCTCGGGACTGTAATGATAAGCCAGACCAAAGCGGTTGAGGTCATTCAGTTCATAGACTGTGCCCAGGTTGAAGCCAACAGCGGTGCCGTCAACATCAACATCCAGCAGTGGGCCGGCTACACCGGTTTGTTGCTGAACCAGTCCTTCTAATGTCTGATTGGAACGCTGCAGTTTGCCCTGGCCGTAAATGATGTCTAACCCGCCGCCGACGCTCCACTGATTATTCAGTCGATAAGCTGCATTCAGAGTCAGGTTCAGGCTTTTCACATCCGTCAGGCCGCCAAACTCGTTGGCAGAGTAGCTGCTGCTGAATTCGGTCTTGGTGCCGAAGTTTGAATAAATCCCGGCACCCAGAGCCAGTTTGTCGTTGACAGGGTGCACGTAATACAAGTTAGGCACATAAGAGCTACCACCAATCTGGGCATCATCAAGAGATGATGGTCCGAAGGGGGTGGAATACTGGGCATTTTTCACTTTAATGTCGGTGTCGATAACATTCAGACCCAGTGACATCGCTGGTGCATTAAACAAGGTCATAGCCGCCGCGTTACGCGACATCACTGAAGCATTGTCAGCAATGACGGCATCACCGGCAAAAGCGCGGCCCAGGCCAGTGGCAGACTGTGAGTTAAGCTGGAATCCGGCCGCCAGTGATTGCTGCGAGGCCAGCATGACGGCGGTTGCCATCAGAGTTTTTGTAAACAGACGCTTCTTGTACATAGTTATTTTTATCCTGATCGTTTTGTGCTGACACTTTAACTGTGCCAGAGAGGCAGCGATTGTAGGAGCAGGCAAAAAAACAACAAATCAGACCAGTATATAAATCATTGTTTTATTGGATTGGACAGGGACTGACTGACGAAATGAACAGCACTTTTTTGCGGTGGTCACTGTTGGTGATACCACCGCAATGTTAAATACTGGTCCAACGCATGGCGTCTTTCAGCTGTTCGGCGACAGGCATGACATCTTCGCCTTTGTTACCCACCACTATCAGGCTGGCGTTCTGAGAAGGCATGACAACACCGCGCATATTGCTGTCTTCGAAGCTTTTCATGGTGTTGGAGGATTGGGGCACGACAAAAACAGTAATTTTTCCGTGCTTACCGCCGATGACCATATGTAAGGCTTCACCGCCATCAAAACCACAATGATTGAGATAGTAAACATGAGAAGGCAAACCGCTGAGTTCAGGCCCGAAAGGTTTGAGTTTGGCGTTAACCTGAGTCAATGACACCCCTTCGTCAACCTGGTCGACAAAAGCGGCTTCGTTATAAATATGCGCCAGCGCAACCTGACCCATGTCTTTGGCGGGATTCAGCGAAAACCCGGGCTGAAACTGACCGATTAACAACCCGCACAGGAAAGCCACAGAAGCCGCTATGGCTAAATGACGGCGCACTTTTTTCTCGGCCTTATAGCCTTGCCCGGATTGGCGGAACAGGATTTTATCGGCCAGATCTTCCGGCACATCCACTTTCATCGCTGCAGACAGCTTGCTGTCTAATTGCTGTAACTCATCGTGAAGTTTACGGTTAGCAATTGACGCATTTTTCGTAGCGACCATTTCTGGACTCTGATCATTAGGATCTGCCAAAATTCGGCGACGAAATTCAAGATCGTCCATTCTGGTGGCCCCTCCGCTCGGTTTGCTTTTCTAAAGCATCTTTTAACTGGTTACGCGCTCTGAACAATCGGGTCATCACTGTGTTTCTGTTCAGTCCAAGGATATTAGCAATTTCATCACCGTTGAATCCAGCCATGACCTGTAAAACTAAAGGTTCCCGGTATTCGGACGGCAGCTGTTTAATCATATGTTGTAGCTGGCCAAGTTCTGACTCGTTTAAACCGCCTGCGTCGGTGCCATGATCATCCGCAATGGGGTGATCGTCGATGTCGACCAAATCGAGCTGTTTGCGCTCAAAACGCCGGGCATTTTCGCGACGCAGGATGGTGATAAGCCAGGCTTTGGCCGCACTGTCATCGTTGAGGCTGTCTAGCGATCGCCATGCGCGCAGGCAGGTTTCCTGCACCAAATCTTCGGCAATATGCTGATCATGGCACAGCCAGTAGGCGTACCTGTAAAGGTCTTTGTGCCAGGCCCTGACCAGGGCTTCATAGCGTGTCTGTTTATTCATATCCACAGAGACCGAGGCATCTGTGTTTTTCTTGCGAAAAAATTGCTTAATCATGATGTAGCCCGTCCGTATCCTTTGAGCCGTAGTCAATAATACGGGAGATAACAGGAATTGGATTCATAAAATAGACTGTTGTGTTATTGATTTCCCTCAATATCTGTCAGCCCGCTTTCGTTATAGTAGCAGTGTTATCGGGTCTGACCCCTGATAACGTCCTTTACGGACTGAGTATACCCTTCAACTACTTGCGCGCGGAAAGTGTCAGTATTTCAATTGATAACTCAATAAGGAATGTTGAACGTTATTGTTCGCTATTGCTATCAAATTTGCACAAACGACTGACACGTTGAGTTTGTTAACCATACCATAGCGGTGTGGTTTTTTTTTGCGCTATGTTTTAACTCCTTACACTTTTCATTGTTTTTGGTTGCTCCAACTTCTTAAACATTAATTTGAATTAAATAACAATGCCGTTACAATCGGTGTGGTCTGACCTCTACCATATTGATAAGGAGCCGCGATGACACGTCGCCAGAATCTCACGACCCAACAGGGTGAACGCATCGCTGTCGTAACAGGATTACGTACCCCTTTTGCCCGCCAGGCTACAGCCTTTAACGGTGTCCCGGCACTGGATCTAGGCAAGATGGTGGTCAATGAAATGCTGCAAAAGATTGATTTTGATCCCGCTTTGATTGAGCAGGTCGTGTTCGGTCAGGTCGTGCAGATGCCTGAAGCACCGAATATTGCCCGTGAAATCGTGCTGGGAACGGGGATGAATATTCACACCGATGCTTACAGTGTGACCCGAGCGTGTGCAACGAGTTTTCAGGCTGCGGCGAATGTTGCTGAGAGTATCATCTCGGGCACCATTGATATCGGGATCGCAGGCGGTGCGGATTCCTCATCGGTATTACCTATTGGTGTGTCTAAAAAACTGGCTGCCACTTTATTGGCGCTCAGCAAAGCGAAAACCATGAGCAAAAAAATGGGCCTGCTCAGTAAGCTCAGCCTGAAAGATTTAATGCCAGTTCCGCCTGCTGTGGCCGAATACTCAACAGGCTTGAGTATGGGCCAGACAGCAGAGCAAATGGCAAAAACGCACGGAATCAGCCGTGAAGAGCAGGATGCACTGGCCCACCGTTCACACAGCCTGGCAGCCCAGGCGTGGCGGGATGGGTTGATTCAGGGTGAAGTGATTACCGCTTTCCCGGAACCTTATCGTCAGTGGATCGATAAAGACAACAATATTCGCGAAGATTCCTCGGTAGAAGGCTACGCTAAATTGCGTCCGGCTTTTGACCGTAAATTTGGCACAGTGACGGCCGCTAACAGTACGCCGCTGACCGACGGTGGTGCGGCTGTGCTGCTGATGCGTGAAGGACGGGCAAAAGAGCTGGGCCTGAAACCGCTGGGCTATATTCGTTCTTATGCCTTTTCTGCGATAGGCGTAGAGCAGGATATGCTGATGGGGCCATCTTATGCGACACCGCTGGCCCTGGACCGTGCCGGTCTGACACTCTCAGATCTGACCCTGATTGAGATGCATGAGGCATTCGCCGCTCAAACTCTGGCGAATGTGAAAATGTTTGCTTCGAAGAAGTTTGCACAGGAAAAACTCGGTCGCAGTGAGGCGATTGGTGAGATCGACATGGATAAATTCAATGTCCTGGGTGGTTCGCTGGCATATGGTCACCCCTTTGCCGCCACCGGCGCGCGAATGATTACACAAACGCTGCGCGAGCTGCAGCGTCGCGGTGGCGGTCTGGCACTCAATACCGCCTGTGCCGCCGGCGGTTTGGGTGCTGCCATGATCCTGGAGACTGAATAATGACGGATGTAACCATGACTGAACAGACGAATACAGAACATACTGTTGAGCCGCAATCAGCTTTCAGCCTGAGCTACGGCGAGAATGGCCTTGCCTGGCTGAAAATTGATGTCCCCGGGGAAAAAATGAATACCCTTCAGGCCGCCTTCGCCACTCAGGTCGGAAGCGTGCTGGACGAGCTGGAAGCGAAAAAAGCAGAGATCAAAGGCTTGGTGGTGTATTCCGGTAAGCCGGATAATTTTGTCGCCGGGGCCGATATCCGTATGCTGGCGGCATGCACCACGGCCAAAGAAGCCGAGCAGTTGGCAACGCAGGGGCAGCAGATGTTCCTGCGTCTTGAAGCGCTGCCGTTTCATGTTGTCGCTGCCATTCATGGCCCGTGCCTGGGCGGTGGTCTTGAACTGGCGCTGGCGTGCCATAGCCGGGTATGTACCGATTCGGATGCCACTAAATTGGGTCTGCCGGAAGTCCAGCTTGGTCTGCTGCCGGGCTCAGGCGGCACACAGCGTCTGCCTCGCCTGATTGGCGTGGCAAATTCGCTCGATATGATCCTGACCGGTAAACAGTTGCGTGCCAAGAAAGCGAAGAAGTTAGGCGTGGTCGATGAATGCGTGCCGGAAAGTATTTTGCTCAAGGTGGCAGAAACACTGGCGCTGAAAGGCAAACCGGTACGCAAGCACAGTTTCCAGGACTGGGCGATGGGCGGCAACCCTGTGGGCCGCGGTCTGGTGTTTGACCAGGCCCGTAAGAAGACACGCGAAAAAACCCGTGGCAATTACCCGGCAGCGGAAGCCATTTTAGATGTCATCAAATATGGCTTGCAGCACGGCATAGTCAAAGGACAAAAAGAAGAGGCCCGCCGGTTCGGAGAGCTGGTGATGTCTTCAGAGTCTGCCTCGCTGCGCAGCATCTTTTTTGCTACGACCGCCATGAAAAAAGAAACTGGTGCTGGCGATGGTATTAAACCGGCCGAGGTGAAGCGTGTCGCTGTGCTGGGTGGCGGGCTGATGGGCGGTGGCATCAGTCATGTGACCGCATCAAAAGCTGGCTTGCCGGTCAAAGTAAAAGACATCGCCAACGACGGCATTTTGAATGCCATGGCGTATAACTTTAAGCTGCTTGATAAAAAGCGTAAGCGCAAAATTATCAGTAAAGCCGAGTTACAAAAACAGATGCTGATGATCAACGGCGGTGTCGATTATCAGGGCTTTGATAAAGCCGATGTGGTGATTGAGGCGGTCTTTGAGGAGCTCAGCCTCAAGCATCAGATGGTGCAAGAGGTGGAAGGCCATGCCAGACCTGACACTATTTTTGCCACTAATACGTCCTCGCTGCCTATCAACCAGATTGCTTCTGCCGCAGAGCGTCCTGAGCTGGTGGTCGGTTTGCATTATTTCAGCCCGGTAGAAAAAATGCCGTTGGTGGAAGTGATCCCCCATGCCGGTACATCGGAGCAAACGGTCGCGACCGTGGTGAAATTAGCCAAGAAGCAGGGGAAAACCCCGATTGTAGTCGCCGATAAAGCCGGTTTTTATGTCAACCGTATTCTTGCCCCGTACATGAACGAAGCCGCGCTGGCTCTGCTGGGCGGAGAGCCCATCGAACACATTGATAACGCACTGCTGGACTTTGGTTTCCCGGTTGGGCCTATTACCCTATTGGATGAAGTGGGCGTGGATGTCGGGGCCAAAATCAGCCCGATTCTGGAAACAGAGCTGGGCGATCGCTTCAAGAGCCCGGATGTCTTTGACATCTTGCTGAAAGATGGCCGCAAAGGCCGTAAAACAGGCAAAGGCTTTTACCTCTATAACGGCAAGAAAAAAGGTGTCGATAAGAGCGTTTATAAACTACTGAAGCTGAACCCGGCGCGGAAAGCCTCCGGCCATGACATCGCGATCCGCTGCGCACTGATGATGCTGAACGAAGCGGCCCGCTGTCTGGATGAAGGTGTGGTGCACAGTGCCCGTGACGGCGACATTGGTGCGATCTTCGGTATTGGTTTCCCGCCATTCCTGGGCGGTCCGTTCCGCTATATGGATCAGCTCGGTGCCAAGCGTGTCGTTGAATTGCTCAATGAGCATGTCAATAAGTACGGTGATCGCTTCCTCCCCTGCGAACGTCTGCTGCAGATGGCGCAGGATGAACAGCGTTTCTACGACTGATTTCCTGTTCAGAACCTGATAAATCAAAGGCCTGCATAGCAGGCCTTTGTCGTTAGAGGGAGATGGAGACAGAGATGAAGTCAGGAGCGATGCGAAACGCTTAACTGATTTTGTGGTGCTTTAACCCTTGCTGCACATTGATGCCCAGACGAAAGCGCCGGTACAGGCTTTTCGGGCGGACTAAGTGCAGCAGCAGGATAACCGAGCCAGCCACCATCAGTGGGTTAAAGCCAATCCACAGCATGAAAGTCAGTGAACACAGGGCGATAGCGGTCAGCAGACACAACATGCTGTCAAGCTGGCGCGGATGAATAGCCTTCATACAGGAACGGCAGAATAGCCGGCTGTGTAAACTCTGGTTTTTCGCCGTAATAGACTGACGGCAGATCGAACAGGCGTGTGACATAACAGGTTCCTGAACATTGTTCTGAGAAATTATGCTTATTCGACCTCACGGCTTCTTGCATCACTATCCGATACAGACGGCCAGCCTGAGGCTGTATTTTTGGATTTGTTAATGTAGATAATCGACTGACAGGAAAAGGAAAATTAAGAGGGATGTCAAAAGTGGAATCATGATTCCACTTTTATCGTTTGGTATATGCAAACAGCCTCCCCCTGAGATCGGGACTCAGGGGGAAGCGGTTACTGGGCGTTACGCTGAAAATCGCTGACTGAGGGAATAGGATCACCCGCTTCCAGCGGGGTAAGGTTCCGGTGCGCGCCGCCCTGATAATACATCACCAGCCGATTCGCCGTTCTGGGTTTAATGTCTTCTACCAGAAAGCGGACTAACTCAGCACGGGACAGCGATGCCATTTCGTGGGCAATTTTGTGTCTTTGGTCAAAATGGTCATCTTTGTGGCCAATGCTGACCCAATAGCGCTGGGCACGTGCGCGCAAATTGGTATCCGGCTCGGACAACTGAGCGATCAGCCCTTGTTTACTGGCCTGCCACTGGCTCTCATTGAGCTCAAGCAAGACCAGCGCAAAGGCATTGGTAAACTCATCAATCGCTTCGAGCAGCTGCAACGGACCGGCCACCGGCGATTGTATATACAGCAGCAAGCCCGGATAGCGGTTAAGCGGCAGATTCGCCGTGCCTACCATGTACCCCAGTTGCTGTTCGGTACGCAGTTCGTGGAAGAAGGTGGTCGACATCAGATGATTGGCCAGAGTGTAGGTAGCAATGGCCTTGGGCGACTGTTCCCGTGACTGGTAGTAAATCAGGATGGCGGAATCGGCATGGCCGCAGTCCACTTCATAGCGCAGCGTGCCACATTCTCCCAGATGGACCAATGGCCGCTGTGCTTCACCATAGAGCTGATCTGTCACCCGAAACGCGTCTTTCAGCACTTCTGCCAATGCCAGTGCATCATCTTTACGCCAGTCACCATATACGAAAGCATCAATGTGCAGTTCGGCAAACATGGCTTCGACAAAACCGGGTAACTCGGTGACTTCAACGGTTTTCAGCTCTTTGATCATAGCCGGGTAGGGTGGGTTATTCGGTTGCAGCAAGCCGGTCAGTTGGTTAAACAGCTGAGAAATGGGTTTGTCTTCCGCAGCATTGCGCCAGTTACGCAGCATCTGTGCTTTGATGCTGTTAAATCGGTCGATATTGAAAGTGCGGCCGGAGAATTTTTCCAGCAGCAGTTTGAGCAGCAAAGGCTGCTTCTCGCTGAAACCGGATAACTGGAGTGTCACCCCGCCCTGATGGGCATACAGGTTATACGCCATCCCCGCCACTTCTGCCGGGTAGGCCACTTCGTTGCAGGACTCCATCAGCATTTCGACACACAGGCGCGTCTTGACGATATTGCGCACAGAGCTTACCGCGTGCGGGCTGTCGATGGCGACATAAACCAGGCCTTTGGGCACTCTGAACTCATGTTCTTGCATAAACCACAGCCGGAAGCCCGGCAGATCCTGAATTAACTGAGGAATCGCTTCCTGTTCATCCGTCAGCGGGTGTGGATCCATACGCTGGCACAGGTAGGGGTTTTGCTCGGGCAGCAAGAGCGCCGGGTTGTTGCCCGGCTCAGCCCAGGCAGTTAACTGTGCTTCGGTAAACGGCGTGACCGAATAAGGGGTGTGATACCAGTCGGCCACTCTGTCGTGCTTTTGGCCTTTTGCCACCAGCGTCAGGCGAAGATTGTCCGGACGAAGATAGCCAAGTACGTCTTTCAGCAGCGCTTCATCGTACTGGCTCATCATATAATCGCCGTAGACGATATCGTCCGGGGCGTAGTGCAGCAGGTTCATCACCAGATAGCTGACGGTATCGAGCGGCCTGCTTTTCTCCTGATAGCGGAACGCCTGCTCCAGCACTGCTTGCTTTTCCAGGTAGCGCCATTCTGCCAGCCCTTGCTCTGTGATGAGCCGGATATACTGGAAAATAGTGGTGACGATATGATCGACACGGTTCAGGCCATCGGGTGTCAGGTTCAGGCCGATGGTAAATTCCCGGAAATTACTGCCACTGATCCCGCCGCCTGCTGCCAGAGTATTGATCAGCCCTTCACTTTTGAGGACAGACATCAGGCTGCCTGTGCCTTCATTGCCCAGTAAATGCGCCAGATAGGATAATGGCTTGCTGCGATAATGGGCATCCATGGGGGGCAGAGTAAAAGACAGCGTGAGTTTCCGTACTTCCTTAATTGGCTCAATCGCAATAAAACAGGCGTTTTCTCTGTCTGTTATCAGGGGAACCTCAATGGCGGGTTTGTCCTGGCCTGAGTTGGGAATAGCGCCAAAGAACTGTTCGGCGTAGGTCGCCAGTTCGTCCATAGATTGCGGTCCCAGTAGTACCAGCCCCATTTGATTGGCGGAATAATGTTGCTGGTAGAACGCAATCAGTTCATCGCGAACCGGGTTATCCGGCCTGTCTTCCAGGGTGGTGATATCGCCCACTGAAAATTTAGCAAACGGGTGCTCAGGGTTAATGGTTTCTTTGTGCACCTGATAAAGACGGCGTACATCGTCTTTGAGCTTGAGTTTGTACTCGGAATCGACAGCCTGACGTTCTTTGTCGACCGCGTCGACATTGAACAGCGGGGCAATAAAAAATTGCCCGAAACGTTCCAGACCGGCTGCAAAGGCCGGCGGGGCGATTTCAAAAAAGTAGGTGGTGTTTTCCGTGCCGGTCCAGGCATTGTTGCTGCCGCCGTACTGGTTAACAAAAGACTGGAATTCGCCCGGGTTGGGAAACTTTTCCGTACCCAGAAATAACATGTGTTCAAGGAAGTGCGCCATTCCCTGACGATCCAGCGGATCATCAAAGTGGCCGATGCCGACAGACAGCGCTGCTGCAGCCCGGGGTGCCGTGTGATCATGAACCAGCAAGACCCTGAGTTGATTGTCCAGTGTCAGATAGCGGTACTCTTTGGGATCGTTCGGACTTTTGAACACAGGAAGCGCCTATATTTACAGGGAATTAGGGTAATTATGACGCCCAATAATGGCACTGGCAAATTCTGTCTGGCAATGATGTGTGACTGCGCGTCAGTAATAAGAGCGATTCAGCCGTCACGCTTTCACATCGCGTAATATGAAATGGCTACCCTGTCTGTACCAGCCTTTGCTAGCATAACGACAGAAACGCGCAATCGGACTGGAGACTATGCGAATTTTTATCATGCGTCATGGCGAAGCACAGCATTTTGCCCCAAGTGACGCGGAGCGGCCCCTGACAGCCCAGGGCAAGACGTATTCCCGGCAGATGGCCAAGCAGTTAGCGAGTCATCTGGACGGGCAGCTTGATCTGGTGTGGATCAGCCCGTATCTGCGCGCTCAGCAAACCTGGCAGGCGATGTCAGAAGAGCTGCCTGTGCCAAACACCCTGATGACGGTTGATGATATCACGCCCTACGGTGACGCCAGTCAGGTGGCAGACTACCTCAAAGCCGTGATTGCGCTGGAGAAGCCGCAAACGGTTCTGGTGGTGTCGCATTTACCGCTGGTGGGCTATCTGAGTGCCGAGCTGGTACCGGGATTGCAGCCGCTGATGTTCCGCACTTCTTCCATTGCCGCAGTGGATTTTCATGCTGAGGGGGAACCGTCCGCCTTATTATGGCAGGAGAATCCTGTTGATGTTGTCCAGCCTAATCACCATTGATTGGCTGCGGTACGCAGTTTTAGATTGCCGGCCTGTCCTGATCCGACAGGTCTGGTACAATAAACGATAAAAATAAAGACTGATAAATTAAGTGGTTATGAAAAAAATTGTATTCGTATTGCTTGGCTGTCTGGGACTGACGGCCTGTGTGGCAAACATGGTGACACCCAATATTGTCGCCAACGGCGCGATAAAATGGGCAAATGGTGTGAGAGAAGAGATGAACATTTCTCAAACCGGCAGCACCTTAACCTTTGTGAGACCGCCTTCTATGCTGAATCCGGGCGGTATCACCATTTTTTCCCGTATTGACAGTGCCCGTAATGGCAACTGTGAGCACTATTACAACGAAGGTTCGGTAAAAGTACGGATGCAGGTGTGTGATACCGGCGAAGTTACTCTGATCCAGGACGGACAGGTGGTTAACGTCGGTGCATTGTCTCAGACTGTGTATTGATCAGATCAGAGCTGCTGAGCGAGGCGTCAGGCGCTGCAGCCTGACACGCTTTCGTACCGGGAGGAATCGCTCTACCGCTCGGGCACTTCAATCAGCACCAAGAGTGCACCAGCGCCACCAAACTCCAGGGGTGCCTGGTGAAATGCCATCACATCCGGGTGCTGAGCCAGCCAGAGCGGCGCTTTCTGCTTCAGAATATGCTTGCCTATCCCGTGCATCACACAGGCGCAGGACACCCCGTCTTTAATGCAGGCTGCAATCATCGCCGCCAGCTCACGCTTGGCTTCTTTTTGTGTCATACCATGCATATCCAGAAAAATATCCGGTACATAGACACCGCGCCGTAACTTTTTCACTTCATACTTGGAGACGCCGGATCGGGCATATTGCATCGGGCCATGTTCGCTCAGATGAGGTTCAAACTCGTCAGAGAAATAAAACTCGTGATTATGGCTCTCTTTGGCACTCACATTGCGCTTATCGGTCTTCGGGCTCTGTCGGCGTGAAGTGATTATGGTATCATGCGACAACTTTTTAACGCCCTTCACTGCATCCTGAAAGAGCGAGAAATCGTCCTCTTCCAGAGCAGGGTCTTTTTTACTCATAATGAATTTCCAACTACTTTATCGCGGTATTGTAGCGCCATTTGGAGGCTATTTTGGATAAGATTTTTGTCGACGAAGCCGTCAACGAACTTCACACACTGCAGGATATGCTACGTTGGACCGTCAGTCGATTCAACGATGCCGGCCTGTTTTATGGCCACGGCACAGACAATGCCTGGGATGAAGCGGTGCAGCTGGTACTGCCAACCCTGCATCTGCCGATTGATATTCCGGCTGACGCGCGTTTCTCGCGCCTGACCAGCAGCGAGCGCCGAACGATTGTCGAGCGCGTGGTGCGCCGGGTAACCGAGCGTACCCCTGTGTCCTACCTGACCAATAAAGCCTGGTTCTGTGGCCTGGAATTTTTCGTCGACGAGCGCGTGCTGGTGCCACGCTCACCGATTGGCGAACTGATTGATAACGGTTTCGAACCTTTCCTGACCCGTGAACCTACCCGCATTATGGACTTGTGTACCGGCAGTGGCTGTATCGGTATCGCCTGTGCCTATGCGTTCCCGGAAGCGGAAGTGGATCTGGTGGATATCTCGACCGATGCCCTGGCAGTGGCCGAGCAGAACATTCACGACCACGGTCTGGAACAGCAGGTGATCCCGCTGCATTCGGATCTGTTGCGTGACGTACCCAGAGACAAGTACGACATCATAGTGTCCAATCCGCCTTATGTGGATCAGGAAGACATGGACAGCCTGCCGGAAGAGTTCCGCCATGAACCGGAGCTGGGTCTGGCCGCCGGTTTTGACGGTCTGGATCTGGTGCGCCGTATTCTGGCCAATGCCCCGGATTATCTGGCAGACGAAGGTATTCTGATCTGTGAAGTGGGCAACTCCATGATTCACATGGAAGAGCAGTACCCGCACATCCCGTTCACCTGGCTGGAATTCGAAAACGGCGGCCACGGCGTCTTCATGATGACCCGTGAACAGCTGGTCGATTGTGCCGGCGACTTCGCTGACTACAAAGACTGATCTCTGCTTCACCGTACTTAAATAACGAAACAGCCAGATTGCGATCTGGCTGTTTTTGTATCTGCTGATTTTGTCAGGCATGACTTTGCGGTTGGTCGCAAAAACGGCGTTTCGTTTTTTCACTCCGGCAGTCGAGGCCTAAACATGATGCAAGTATGCCTGGCGCCTATTTATCTCCGTACCAACAATCAATTAAAAAAGGAACTTAAGATGAGTCAGATTCAATCAAAACATGGATTCGCTCTGGGAGTTGTGCTGACAGCGTTATCCATGACCCTGACCGGATTTGCATCGGCGGCTGATCAAACAGGGACGACACAGCTGATCATCAATGATGGCAAGCAGGATCAGATGATCATTAATGATGGCAAGCAGGATCAGCTGGCCGAGGATGTAAAAGCAACGTCAGATTCACTGGAAAAAAGTGCCGTTCAGAAAGAAGCGTCACAAGAGCAATTAACGCATCCTGATGCTGATAAAGAGAAAAGTAATCAGGACAGCCAAAAGAATCGTTCATAAGGCCGCTACGCATCAGTTGATGATTGAATTCATAACGCGCTGAAATCTCCGGGGGCGCGCTGAGCGTCCTCTGAATAAGGGAAAAGACCACAATTTCCCGTGCGAGTCCCCCCTCAATATATGCAATGCTATGACCCTCTTTGATGAACAGACTGGCGTGGTTGCTTGCCGCAAGCGCACAAGTTCAGCCAGGCTAATACCGGATAATCTGGCTGTTTCTTGATTGACTGTTTTTATCACCTCCCCGCGAAACTTGCCCTAAACCACAAAGTTGACACTGCAATGTCATGTTTTAGTGAAACCTGTCCCATATGCCAATAATATGTCTGACTCATCAGACGAAAATACCCTGCTTACGTGACTTCACTGTCAGGGGCGGTAGCGTCTTTCACCGTGAGCATGAATTGAACCGAGGGGGATCGAGATGACACCTTCAGCGCTCCTGGTGCATGTTCCAGACGTGCAAGCCGGGCTGGATTGGTACCGCAATGCTTTCCCGCAAGCCAAACCTGTCTATATAGAAGCATTTGATTTCACTGTGCTCGACATCAACGGATTCTCACTGGAAATCGTACAGGCCGATGAAAAAGTCAGCGCAGGCGCAAAGGGCACAGTGCTTTATTGGTCAGTCCCTTGTCTGCAAACCGCCATCAATCATCTTACCGAATTAGGTGCAGTACATTACCGAGGCCCGATCAATATCGAAAACTGCTTGAGCATGTGCCAGCTTCTGGACCCCTTTGGGAATCTGATTGGGTTGCGGGGGAAGAGGGTTTGAACAGCCTTACCTGATTTGATTGAGTGATAGGATATGATGTTTTTTAATTTGTTGAATTTAAAGGGTTTTTTGGTTGGTGTGTTTTGTATCAATTTGTTATTGTGAGTGGGTTGTGTTTTACGAAAGAGTTATGTGACATAGGGTTGTAGAGAAAATGTTATAAATTTACTCAACATCGAGGAATAGTATGAACGATAAGAAAGAAAATGAAGAAGTCAAAGTAAATGAACCTGAGCCTGAGCTTGAGATACAAGCTCCTAAGCTGTCATTTGGTCTAGAAGACCACACAGATGACTAGTTGGTTTGCAAGAAAGCAGCATGATTTACAGCCAGCTATGGATAAGCTGGTTAGATTGGCTAGTGAACATTGGCCTGAAGATAAATGGGCATTTTTATACTATTATTCTAGAAAATCGTTGGACGAGGAGATTGATAGGTTTCAGCGAGTTGATGATAAGTCAATAAAGTTGCTTTCATCTGTCTCAGTCATAATTACTATTTTTGTAGCACTATTTAAGTGGGTTGTAGAGGATAGTAAAGTATCATTTTCACCCTATGTGTACTGTGTTGCTATTTCACTTTTTTCGGCACTAGGCATTGCGTGGTTTTTCTTTTTTAAAGCACTAAAGTTGCAATTGACACCACGAATGCCTCTTGATGATTCGATATTCATGCTAGTAAAAGAAAAAAATATGGCGACTATTCATGTTGCCTTGTACAAAAGTTGCCAAAATGCGGTAAATAAAAGCCGAGATATTGTTGAAGGTAAGGCCAAGAAACTACAATATGGTTACAAGGCTACTTCTTTTTCTGCTGTGTTTCTTATCATCTTTGTCGCAATGGTTTCTTTTGAATCAATAACTTATTCATACGGTCATATAAAAACCAAGGAGAGCACTGTAATGCCTGATGATAACCCAAAAAATCCAGTCCCAGAGCCAAGTAGTAATGAGCCTGATTTAGATGTTACTGCACCTGATATCCAGATGGTCACTAATAGTGATGACACACCATTAGAAACCAAAGGGGCAATTATTACAGAATCTGACGACTGAGATTTATAACAAATAAGGATAAGTGTCGTGCAGTCGACACTTTATCCGGGGGCAAGCCCGAAGCGGAATTATTATGGAAATAGCTTGGTTGAATGCCGTAGGGCGGCGATGCAGACTGTTGTTAACCAGCTCTCTGACCCAATAATGAGAATCACCACAGGCTTGTATCCCGATGCTCGCTGGTGGGATATAAGAAAACGTTTCAAGGACTTTTGAACGCATTATTGTTTTGTGGTTCAACACCTTGTCTTGGTGATCCTCGCCGTGGATACTAAAGCTATGATTTGGCTAAATCAATGCTATAGACAAATTGTGACATGGTGACCTCCAGTGATTAGGTAATCAGATTTACCGAGTGTGGCAAAGCCTGATGAGGGGAGCTCATGTGATTCGTTAGAATAAATTCGAGAGTCTTGCAATGATATCAAAATATAAATCATTTGAACCTAAAACAATCCCAGCAAGCGCTCTTGCAAAGATGGGACTGAAAGGCGTTACAGATGTTCCTGTTCATCCTGAACAATATTCACAGTTGAATTATTGCCTTAATAATGTCCAGAGATATCTAGAAAGTAATGATGGTTCACTGATGTTTGGTTGGATTACTTCTGTTTGGGACAATCTTATCCTTAGGCTTACGGCACACGTTGTTGTTCAAAAGGCAGATGGTAAACTAGTTTGTATATCTCCATCTGCACTAAACGCCAAAAAGGTAAAGTTCATACCAGATCCTGAAATTCAGAATTTAATCCAAAATGGGCGCATGCCGATAAAACATATCGCGTTGAAAGAACATGTTCTGATTCAAGAGTTGTTAGACTTAGAAACAGAATTCGAAAGTTTACACCTGTCTGAAATAGGAGTGATAACAGCACAAGTAGCTAATGAGTTTGACTTCAAACGAGTACTGATATATTCGAAATTAGAGAAGTTAGCGCAAGAAGTAACCTCGAAAAATGACCAGTGCTTTTGTGGTTCAACTAAGCAAAGGAAACAGTGCTGCAAATAAATTTATTCTAACAAACGTCTAGGGATAACACAGGGTGAGAGCACGTATGCTCGCTTTTTGCTCACTAATAAATTCTCTCGAAACATCCGAACAACTATTGAACAACTCACATGTTTAGAACCTGTGGTAGATGGCTAAAAATCACTCTTTTTATAGCTCCACACATGCTATTTAAGTAGTGATTTTACAATTTATTAACTCATGCTCTCGCCCTGAGGGATAACATAGCTGGTTTTTCCACAATCCTTGTTAACAACGATGCCATGATCTTTGGCGTATAACCAAGTTTCGCCAACTCCCATAACCAGCAATTAGGAGCGGCACAGGTTTCCATTCGAAATATTGGGAAAAGTTTAAAGGACTGTCGAACGTGATACTACAGCTGTGTTTGGTATAAATTAATGCCAGAAATAGATGGAGACATGGTGATCTCTAGTGATTTCGTTTCCAAACTTACCAAGTGTAGCAAAGTTTGAAGAGGGGAGTCTATTGTCACTCGTAACGGCTATTTTCGTGTATAGGCGTATTATAGAAGGATTTTAATATATGATTAATAATTTAAGTCTGAGTAAGAATGTTCAGTTTTATGTGCTGAATAAAGCACTTACTAAGAAGTCTATTCAAGATACGTTCAAAGAAATATCGAAAGAACGTGTTGGTAATTATCTATTAAATGACCAAAAAATAAGTTATATAACGGCCTCAGGTAATCAGGTTGTTTACTCAATCCTGTCATACAAGATCGAAGTAGAACCTTCATTTTTAACGGGAACTTCGGTAAAAGAGAAAAAATATGCATATCTATTACTAATTGAATGCGATGATGCCTTGGCAATTTTGAAAAAATATGTTGATTCGCCAGAAAAACACTTTTCTTCTTTTATTGAAGAGTTTGATTACGAAAAATTCTGTCATTTTCACGGGGATAAAAACCCAGAATATGAGAGGGTTACAATGAAAAACATGAGCATATCAAATGCTGTTATAAGATCACGCTCGTTAGAAGCAAAAAGTTTAAATGGTATTATATCATCCAACTCATCTAGCCGATCAATTCCAAGTAACTTCAGAATGAAAGTAGGGGATGATTCATACACTCTAACCCCAAGTACCTCTCGAGTTAGCAATAGAGATAAGAAATCAGCATATGACGAACTAATCGATTGGGTTGTAGAAATTAAAAATGAAATAAAAGTAACCACTAATCAAAGTGAATTCCTTAGTAATTTTGCTTCTCCTATTTGTTTGAAAGAAATTATAGATCTAGGTCATCAAGTCGTAGCTATCCTCATAGATTTGTCTGAAATTGAAAATAAGGTTTCGGATGGTATCGCAGTTTTAAATAGAGAAGATGGTAGCCAATTGAATGGAAAGGAAATTAATAGACTTTTTAATCAATTAAAATCTCCTATTTTAGTCGATGGTAATTTTCTGAAAGTTAAAGGTTCAACTCTATCCGGAAAGATTTCATACTCAAAAAAGTTAATTACTATCAGGAATAATATTCTTGATGGGATTTTTGTGAATGAAAATGGATCTGAAAGCTATACTTTAGGGAGATATATAAATAAAGAGAAGCCTTTTTCTGCTGTCTTTGATTCGCCAAATTATTCTTATTATTCAAGATCTTGCTTTGAGGATAAGCACCTAATAAATAACATTCAATCGATACTTAATATATTTGATGATGGTTATGATTTTAGTGGTACCCTTAGTGAAAAAGAAAAACCGCATGCTGCCAATTTAACCAGATTCCCTGCCAACTCGCTTTTCCGGAAAGTAGAGGATCAATATTGCGCTTCTCATGATATTGTTATCTGTGATGACATGAATGATGAATGGTCTGATCATATTGCTATAGATAGTAAAAGTGCCATTCCATCTATCTCATTTATACATTCAAAATTTACTATAAAAGATACATATGGTGCGAGTGCTTTTCATGATGTAGTCGCTCAAGCATTAAAAAATATTGGTCGAACTCAGGCAGAAAAACAACTATTTAAAAATAAATATGACAATGATTGGCACAAAAATTATGAAAGCACCAATATTAACAGAGTTTCTGGTGCTCTGAATTGGCGAGATATCGAATTAGCTCTTGATAAAGTGAATCAGAACCCTAATGCTATTAAAAAAATTGTACTTGCAACTCCTTTTTTGAGTAAAGCTAAATTAGCCGGAGAACTAAATAAGTTGACTTCAGGTCAAAAATGTAAGCCGCACTATGTGCAATTGATCTGGTTAATAAACACGTTTATAAGTTCATGCAAAGATTTTGGTGTTCAAGCTCATATATTGTGTAAACCATAGTCTTAACAAATAAAAATAACCGGCACTTTACCGTGTGTTGGATAAGCCCAAAATGGCCTTATTAGGAAATAGCTTAGTTGTGAGGGCCGGAGGGCGGTGATCTAGGCTGTTCTTATCAGGCATAGTAAGCCCATAAGCTATCAGGTGATTAATAATTTCAGTTAGCTACATGATCTTTCCTGCTGGGAACAGCTCGATTTGACCGAGTTCAAACGAAATGGTCATATTATCACTCAATTAGCAAAGGCAGCATAGCCCTTCGGGCTGAACGCTCGCCGCTTCTTTGGACGTTATGTCGACAAGGAAAATGATGAATCGAATTCTTGCATTAATACTTATATTCACGTCTTCGATTGGGGTAGCCGGTGAAATTGTCGATCACAATAGAAATCGGATTATCCCAGTTGAGATTTCGTTTCCTCCGAGCAGCTTTGACTGCTCTATTGACTCAAAGTGCCCAGTTATCTTCTTGAGCACAGGCTATAGTGTTTCTCATACAAAATACCAATTCCTAACAGATCTGTTTTCTGAGCTCGGCTATTTGGTTGTCGCTATCGGACACGAACTGCCGAGTGATCCTCCGTTATCTGTATCAGGCAATTTATTTGAGACTCGCTCAGAAAACTGGATGAGAGGCTCTCAAACACTAAAAGTCGTGAGGCAGGAGCTACAAGCTAAATACCCAGAATACAGCTTTAATAGCTTAGTTTTGGTTGGTCATTCAAACGGGGGCGATATATCAGCTTGGCTAACTCGTGAATCGCCTTCATACGTAAGCCAAATCATTACCTTAGATCATCGCCGCGTTCCTCTTCCTAGAACCAAAGACATCAAAGTGTTGTCCGTCCGAGCTAGCGACTTTGAAGCTGATGATGGTGTTTTGCTTACCAATGCTGAACAAGTGCAATACGTTAGTTGCATTATAAAGATTCCTAATGCTCGACATAATGACATGACTGATTATGGTCCTATATGGCTTAAATCGAATATTCAGCAAATCGTTCGTGACTGGTTAGATGAAGCATCGTGCGAATTGTCGGCATAATAAACGACTATGGTATCAATTGCTGGCTTTGCCCAGTCTTTATCAGCAACGATGCCATGATCTGAGATATTTCGGAGAAAAAATGCAGTTTTCTAAAGCGTTTCAATATAAACAATGGGCCAATGCTGAGCTGCTTCAATTAGGGGAGCGGCAGTTTTCAAAATTACCGGAAGTTGATGCCACATTTTTCGTTCGGATTTTAAATCATACCACCGTTGTCGATAGTCTGTTCATCAGTCGAATTATCGGTGAACCTGAGAAATACAGTGGTGATAATACAGTAGAAACTCCTTCCTTATCCGAACTGCGTCAGACAATGAATGAGCATGACTCATGGCTTATCAATTATACGCAGTCAGCCACGCCGGAAGAACTCAAGCGTATTGTTTCATTTAAGTTTATAGATGGTGCCTTCGGACAGCTCAACGTTGAAGAAATCTTGCTGCATTTACTGACCCATGGCAGTAACCACCGAGGCATGGCTTCAAGAGTGTTAGCTGAAAATGGTCTTGAGCGTCCAAAAGATACATTTACGCGTTATCTGCATGAAACAGAGCCCACAAGAAGATCGCGTGCTGGCACCGAACACTGATGAGTCTTCTCGAAGGTAAAAGGGACTGCCAACGCGTGACATTATTAGTTTTGCCGTCAGTGCGATGATTCGGCTAAATCAATGCCATAGATAGGTGGCATAGTGGCCTCCGGCTCATCCAGTGCAGTAAAGCCTGAGGAGGGGGCGATGTCACTCGTTATACAACATGGAGGGAAACGTAAGATGAGCAACACATACAAAGGGTCTTGTTTGTGCCGGAGCGTTCAGTTTTCTGTTAGCGGTTTCAGTGAAAAGGCTGCGAACTGTTATTGCACAATGTGTCGTAAATTTCATGGTGCTGCTTTTGGAACTCTGGTTGGGGTGCAGGGCTTAAACTGGCTTTCAGGAGAGCACTTGCTGAAAGAGTTCGTTGCACCCAATGGCACGATTCGAACCTTTTGTTCCCATTGCGGCTCCAGTTTGGGCTTTCGCATAAAAAATGCGACGCCGAATGACATTGAGCTCGCTATCTCGACGTTTGACGACGATATCCCCGTTAAAGTCGATGCTCAAATTTACACCGCATATAAGCCAAACTGGTGTCAATTACATTCCAATTTACAGACGTTTTCAGAAGGGCGAGGTTAGGTGTTTTTCTTTAATAACAATCATTTATGACGTAAAGAGGTAAGTTTTGGCACACATGTACTCACCCCTTAAGCGGGCGTTTTGCATTAAAATCCACAAGGAAAGTGAGTATGAAAAATCTCGCCATGGGTGTAGTTGTAAGAGAAGGTAAAGTTCTCATCCAAAAGCGTTTTAGACCAGAAAAAGGAATGGTTTTTGAGTTTCCAGGTGGCTCAGTAGACGCGGGGGAATCAGGTGAGCAGGCTGCAATAAGAGAGTTGTGGGAAGAGACAGGTCTGAAAAATTTAAAACTCCTTGGCAGCCACAAAGCAGAAAATGATTTTGGTGGTGAAATTCACTATGTGGTTTTGGCGGCAAGTACTGGCATTGAACCTCAAATGATTGATCCTGATCGTCAACAAACTTTTTATTGGTTCGAGCCTTCAGAGGTTCCTCTTCAATATTTTTACAGGGCTGATATTGCGTTTATCGAAAGCTATTTGGGCCAATACACATAACAAACAAAATTTAAAGGTAAGGTCTTTCAATGTTGGGGGACAACTCATTTCGACAACGAATGTTTTTCACTGATATTTAAAGCATCACTTATTTTTGAATAACCACCAATTCCCCAGTCTCTGCTTTAGACGGCTGAGAACTCTGTGGGTATCGAAAATGTTACAGGAGTTTCATGGTACAGAAATTATTGTCAGCGATTTCAATTTATCGGGGCTTACCAAGTAATATTTATTACCTGGCGTTAGCACGAATGATTTTAGGAATGGGTAATTTCATTATTCCATTTTTAGTCTTGCTTTTAACAGATAAACTGGGTTATTCAGCCACGGTCGCAGGTTCTCTCGCTATGGGGGTGACAGGGACTTATCTTTTGGGTAGCTTTTTAGGCGGGAAACTATCAGATGTATTTGGGCATAAGCAGGTCATGGTATTTGGCGAGTTTATAGGTGCTATATTTCTTATTTTCTGTGGTTTTTTTCCTGAATCATCTGTGTTAGTTCCGGTGTTTTTATTTGTATCTTATTTCTTTGTTGGTTTGTCATTGCCAGCAAGTAACGCTTTAGTTGCAGACCTCTCTAATGTTAATAATCGTGATGCGGTGATGTCGTTGAGTTATCTCGCATATAATTTTGGCTCTGCTTTAGGTCCAATCATAGCGGGGTATTTATTCTGGCATTTTACGGAATGGATATTCTTTGGTAATGGCTTTGCTGCATTGTTTGGGGTTTTGATTGTGGCTGCTTTTATTCAGGTACAACCAGAAAATGAAGCAATTAACGAAAATGAGTTAGAACAGCCTGTTGAAGGAACCATATGGGCTGTTTTGAGTGCAAGACCAAGGCTTTTATTCTTTACGCTATTTTGTGGGCTGTTGTGGTACTCTTTACACCAAATGACAATGGCAAGCCCATTATATTTAAGTTATATATTTGGTGAATCGGGTCCAATCATATTTGGCCAGTTAATGACCTATGCCTGTGTGCTGGTCGTGCTTATTACGCCTCTTTTAATGAAACTTACGTCGAGTAAAGCGGAGACTGTCTGTTTGGCCTATGCTGGCTTGATGTTTGCTTTTGGATATATGCTAGTGATGGTTTTTCCAACTATTCCTGTACATTTTCTGGCTTGGTTGTTTTTATCTTCCGGAGAAGTATTGTTACTGACAAAAGAGGGAATATATTTGGCGAATAACTCTCCGTCCAGTCACAGAGGGAGAATTCAAGGAGTACTCGTGACGCTCAGGAGTCTCTTGGTTATGCCAAGCTTTGTCGTTGTCGGATATTTTATTGATCGTTATGGCTATAGTGTTACTTGGTCTAGTGTGATTGTGATTTCAATTATTTCTGCTGTTGGTTTCTATTTGATCACCAATAGTAATAATAACCAAAAATCAGTCGTGATTGAAAGCAGGGAGTCAATATGAATGATTATGGCGTCAATAGAGTTTTTTGGTGATAGCTACATCTCCGTATATATGATCGTGATGTTTGGTATGTGATAGTTTCAATCTTTAAAGATAATTTAAAATTAGGATGCAGTATGTCTCAAAGTTTTCTATCAGCTGTTTTTCAGGGACCAAAAGATATTGTCATGGCACAACGGATTGTAAAAGTATCTGTTTATGTGTCGATATTGATGATTTTTATATTAGCGACTTTAGCCATTGCTGGATTTTTTCAAACAAGTTCAGATGCCAGAGTTCAATACATGTTGGATCCCTGGATGTTGATTGATGTTTTCTTGCTGGGTGTTTTAACCTTTTTTCTCTACAAACGGAAGCTATGGGCAGCAATTGTCTTTTTAATCTATCATTTGGTGAATTCGATTATAATCTACATCGAGTTAGAACGGTTTCCTGGTGCACTTGGTTTTTTGAAATTAATCTTATTTATGGCTGCTGTTCGTTCGGTTTATATGATTAATGAAGATAGTAAAAAAGAGAAAGCAGATAAGTCGCTAAATGAGGAAGCGGCCTAGAATTTTTTACAGGTGACGAATCCGGCGTTCAAACCGCCTTAGACAACACCAAAGAACCCAAAGGCATTTCTGAATACTCTAACAAATTCTTGTGTCTGTCTTTGGGTTTTCATTTTCTTCTCGCAAGGAAAGATTAGCACATGGATGAAAATACAGAGG
Source organism: Photobacterium sp. WH77 (assembly GCF_022014395.1). NCBI lineage: Bacteria > Pseudomonadati > Pseudomonadota > Gammaproteobacteria > Vibrionales > Vibrionaceae > Photobacterium > Photobacterium sp. WH77. The sequence goes on from NZ_JAKLTE010000006.1 coordinate 244,854, forward strand.
TCTGGCGACAATTCTATGAAAAAGCGTTGGCTCGTGCTCATTTAAAGAGAACTGAGTTTGCCGCAAAGTTAAATGAGTCGAACCTGGCTGTAGCAGTTGATTGTGGCTGTGGAACCGGTAGCGATATAGAGTATCTTGAAAAACAAGGTTATCAAGTTTACGGCTTTGATATTAACCCTGAGTCGGTCGCTATCTGCCGTGATCGTTTTGCAGCTAAAGCGTTAGTTGAAATCAGCCAGTCTTCATTTGACGTTTACGATTACCCGAGATCCGGCCTCGTTATTGCCAACTCAAGCCTCTTTTTTGCTGAGCCTTCTAATTTTCAGAGCACCTGGGAAAACATTGAATCAAGCCTTGAAGCCGGTGGTGTATTTGCTGGCGATTTCATGGGGATTAACGACAGTTGGGCTTCACAATACCGAAGCCTGACAACACCGCTTACTGAGGAGCATGTAAAAGCGCTGTTTACTGACTTTGACATTATCAGGTTCAGCGAGCGTGACGAAGATGCTAAGACGACATTGGGTAAAATGAAACACTGGCATACATTTTCGGTGGTTGCTGTGAAACGAGCTTAAACATTGAAAGACGGGCACTGTAGCAAAAAGGGTTTGCACCTTGTTCGCTGTTGCTCTTGATTCCAACTTTCCTTACCTGATTGTTCAAATGTGGCTAAGCCTGCGCAGAGAGCCTGTGTCATTCGGATCTTTCTCCAGCGGCGACACGAGCAATTGATAGGGCTTGGCTCGCAAGTCTGGTAAGATCACCGCTCTCCAGCAATCGTGTTGATTGCCATGGCATACCTAAGACTAGGATCTATTTTGACCAATAATGATATCTTGCGTCGTGTACGTGATACCTTTGATTTTAAAAACAATACTATGATTGAAATCTTCGCGATGGCGGATTTCAGCGCAACCGAAGAACAGGTTGCGGGTTGGTTAGAAAAAGACGCTGCCGAGACCTTTATCAAGCTGACTGACACTGAGTTAGCCGTGTTTCTGAATGGGCTGATTAATTTCAAACGTGGTAAGCGTGATGGCGAGCAACCCAAACCGGAAGATCATCTGAACAACAATATGGTGTTCCAGAAATTACGTATTGCGTTGAATTTAAAAGCGGAAGATATTCTTGAGATGCTGCAGACTGTCGGTGTAAGCTTAAGCAAGCATGAACTGAGCGCCTTTTTCCGCAAGCCAGACAACAAGCACTTCCGGGAATGTAAAGACGAAGTCCTTCGTCAATTTTTATCCGCTGTTCAGCGCCAGTCAGGTGCCAACGCTAGCGAGTAAGAATCCGGCGCGTAATGATAAATCAATAGCTTACTCTGTGCTATTCAGGACAGACTGAAGATGGCGTCAATCAATGAAGTGAAGGCGTATGCCTCAGCTTTATTCGCGATTGACGTCATTTCACCACATTGCACCTGGCGGCCTTCAACTTTCTCACTTCTATGCTATCGTTTGCAAACGACATCATCTTAACGTTCAGAAATAGAAAGGAAATCGAATGACAAGTCGCGTTTATGTGTTGGCACAATTTAAACCCAAAGCAGGCAAAGAAGCCGAACTGTTTGACGTACTGAAAGCACTGGAGCCGGATTCGCTTCGCGAGCAAGGCTGCGTTCAGTACACACTGACCCGCCAGATCGACCACCCGAGTGCGACAAGAAACGACTATCCCATCGTGTTTAACGAGATCTGGGCAAGTGCAGAAGACTGGTCTGCGCATGGTCGCCGGCAACAAATTCAACACTTTTTTGAAACCCAGGTTAAAGCGGAATCAGGCCTGGTTGACGATGCAATCGTGACCGCTTATTCCGATGAAGGGTACAACTTTGACGCTCCTGTTTACGACTAACCTCAGCTTGTAGTGTTCATCTTGTCTTCTGTTAATCGCAAGCGGCTCAGAGACTTGGGCCGCTTTGTTTCCCGAAGCATCATCTCCCCTGAATATTTCTCAACAACTCTTCACTCAGCTCGCGCAACACACCAGGTGCGGGGCAGGTGTGGGAATAGGCGCGGATGCCGTAAATTCCCATGACCAGGTAACGGGCAAGTGTTTTTGCATTGCGCTGATTTGACAATTCGCCGTTCCGTTGGGCAAGTTCAAATTTACAGACAAACAGCTGCTCCCAGTCTTTCAGTTTATGGCTGATCAGGCGCTCAATCTCTTTATCGTCCCGCGCCAGTTCACTCAGGGCTTTTTGCAACAGACAATCTTTAATCTCTTCCTGCTCGCATTCGATCACCATTTGCTCCAGATAGGCCGCAATACCAGCCATGATTGTGGGTTGGCTGTCAAATAACTGCACAAAAACTTTGTCCCGTTCAGCCTGATAGTGCTCCAGCGCTGCCACTAGCAAGCCGCGTTTATTGGTAAACGCACAATAGATGGACCCCGGATGCAGCCCTGTGGCCTGCTTGAGATCCTGCATGCTGGTTTTGCTGTAACCCTTGGCGATAAAGGCATCCATAGCGGAATGTAATACCGTTTCGCGGTCAAATTCGGCGCTGCGCATTAATTTTCTCTTATCCATGTGGCTTGCAGGGATTTTATCCGATCTTGAATGGGCATTCAAAAAATACTTGAACGCGCATTCAAGATCGACTAATTTGAATGGGCGTTCAAGAAATGATCACAGGGTGTCCCTAATGGAAAATTTGTTTCAACCTCTCGCACTGAATAGCTCAATCACACTGAAAAACCGTATTCTGATGGCGCCGCTAACCCGCTGTATGGCGGATGATGAGCTGGTGCCGACTCAGGCGATGGCCGATTACTACGCCCGTCGTGCGGAGATTGGTCTGATCATCAGTGAAGCCACCATCATCCGTCCGGACGGGCAGGGCTATCCGAACACACCAGGGCTGTACACACCGGCACAAATTGCAGGCTGGCGTAACGTTACCGATAAAGTGCATGACAACGGCGGTAAAATTTTTGCTCAGTTATGGCACACCGGCCGTGTGGCACATCCCCATTTCTTTGGCGGCGATTTTGTGCTGGCTCCTTCCGCGCTGGGTGTGGAAGGCACAGTGCCGCGGATGCGTGAGCTGACGTATCTCGAACCGAAACCGGCGAGCAAGGAAGAGATCGAAGAGCTGATTGCCGATTACGCTCAGGCCGCCATCAATGCACTGGAAGCGGGTTTTGATGGGGTCGAGATCCATGGCGCGAACGGTTATCTGATCGATCAGTTCCTGCATTACAGCAGCAACGTACGTGAAGATGAATTCGGCGGAAACCCAGAAAACATGGCGCGTTTCCCGTTGGCTGTGGTCGATGCTGTCGTGAAAGCCATTGGTGAAGACCGCACTGCGCTGCGCCTGTCGCCGGGGGCTTACTTCAATATTGATGCCGATGCCCGCGATCGCGAAGTATTTGACTACCTGCTGGGTGAGTTGGAAACCCGTAACCTGGCCTTCCTGCATGTGGGCGTGTTTGACGACCAGATGGAATTTGATTATCTGGGCGGCACGGCTTCTGAGTATATGCGCTCGCGTTACAGCAAGACGCTGGTCGGCGTGGGCGGTTTTACGCCGGAAAGCGGCAGTCAGGCGATTGCCAGCGGCAAGTTCGATTTGCTGGCGATTGGTCGTCCTTTGATTGCCAATCCGGATTATGTTGCCAAAGTCCGAGCCGGTGAAGCACTGACCGAATACTCAGATACCATGCTGGCCGAGCTGGTATAAGCAAAGTTTTACCTTGTTACATAAATCGAACGGAAGGCTCTGCCTTCCGTATTTATGTGAAGGGCCGAAGGTTAGTAACCGGAGCGGGACGCAGAATCAGATCAAAGCCATCATTGCCGATTACGCTTCATCGCTCTCAATATCGGGTGCTGATCCTGATACGATAGGGCAGTGAAATTACACGCTAGGGAAGGATGACAGTGATAGAAATAAAACGGCCGCAGGATCTGGCGCGTTTACGGCGTCTGGCGTTGGCTGCACAGGGGTTACTCCAGGCTCAGCCTTATGGACGCGGCCTGGCCGGAGCACGCAAAGCGATTAACCACTTAGGTTATGTGCAGATAGACACCATCTCTGTGGTGGAGCGCGCACACCATCATGTGTTTCACGCCCGGGTACCGAATTTCAGGCCGGACATGACTCATCAGCTGTTGCTCGATGGCGACATTTTTGAGTACTGGACCCATGCGGCGGCATTTATCCCCATCGAAGATTTTCGTTTCTCCTTACCCTACAAACACGCGATCAAATGCGGCCAGACGCATTGGTACAAAGAGCGTGACAGCAAACTCATGACAGAACTGCTGGCACGCATTCGCGCCGAAGGCCCGATACGTTCGCGTGATGTGGACACCAATTCCAGCAAGCGGGCAGGCTGGTGGGACTGGAAACCCGCTAAAAAAGCGCTTGAACAGTTGTATATGGAAGGCGACCTGATGGTCAGCAGTCGCGAAGGCTTTCAGAAAACCTATGATTTAACCGAGCGGGTACTGCCTTCGCATGTGAACACTCAAATGCCGGATATGGCGGAATTCGCAGCGCATTTGCTGGACCGTCAACTGCGTGGTCATGGGTTGATGTCGATGAAGGGGCTGACTTATCTGCGCCGCAGCACCGACCTGCGCAAAGCGGTGAAAGATTTAGTGCAGGAAAAGCTGGCGATGGGCGAGCTGGAACAAGTGAAAGTCAGCAGCGGAGAAGTCTTTGTGATGGACGCCGGGGCACTGGAGCGCCCGGTTCCCCGGCTGAATCAGCGGATGCTGATCCTGTCGCCGTTCGACAATGCCGTGATTCAGCGGGATCGGCTCAAATCGCTGTTTGACTATGACTATCAGATTGAATGCTATGTGCCCGCCGCCAAACGAAAGTATGGCTATTTCTGCCTGCCGCTACTGTACCGCGGTGAATTTATCGGACGGATGGATTGCAAGGCGCACCGAAAAATCAGCCATCTGGAAATCAAATCCCTGCACATTGAAAATCATAGTTTTGATGAGGAGCTGCTGATGGCGGCGTTTGCTGCGGCTGTCGCGCAGTTTTGTCATTTTCAGGCGTGCAGCACTGTGTCTCTGACTCAGGCTCATCCCAAACAGCTTGTGCTGCCATTACAAAGTGCACTGAAGGCGCTGGAAGACAAGCAGGAATTTGCAACAGGTCGCTGAAAAAGCCACAGACGGCTGGAAAAGAGGCGGAGCTGCCTGCGTATGAACATCAGGTTTTTGTCGTTCATAGGCAGGTCGCTGAAAGATGCTCTGGTATAGATGCTCAGGCAAAGCGACTCAGGTCGCGTTAGCCACAGCACTTTTTGAATTTTTTACCGCTGCCGCAAGAGCAAGGATCGTTGCGGTTGGGTGTCTTTTCAAAGGTGATGGTGGCGGGCTTGTTCAGCAGCGTATCCAGCTCAACCGTGTTTTCTTCCTGAGTGGCATCGACGACAATATCGGCCACGAGCGCGTGTTCAGCAACCAGCGCTTCAATCTCCGCTTTACGTGCTTCTGTGTTCACCACGACAGAAACGGGCGCTTCTTCAGTACCTGCCTTGACGCCACGGTTTACGTTATAACCCGACTGCGCATGGTTTTGCATTACATCCCTGCGGCCTTTGAAAAAAAATTTTGACATTGGAGATTCATCACTCGTTGGTATGACGTAACAGAGCGGCGATTATACGCATAAATGGTCATTGATAAAGCAGTGATGAAACAAACTCACCAAGAAAACGCCCTTCAGACTATGGCTGAAGGGCAGTATGCAGATCACGCAAAACGGATGGCTGTTTTTCCAGCGGGCCGGCTTATTTACAGCCCGTACCCGCCATTGACTTCCAGCACGGCATTACGCATGGCCAGCGATTGATCGGAAAGCAAGAACTCAATGGCACCGATTTGATCGCCGGGCGATAGCACACGGCCCAATGGCGTGCTATCCAGTGAGGTAAACAACGCCTGTTGCTGCTCTGTGGTCATTCCGGCTTTAGACTGAATCTCTGTCGCGGTGACACCGGGGCGAACCGAGTTAATCCGAATACCCTGCGGCGCGAATTCGAGATTAGCAACACGGGCAATCGCTTCAAATGCGGCTTTACTGGCAGAATACACTGCACTGTTGGCAAACGCCTTGTTGACGACAATGCTGGAAACAAACACCACGCTGGAAGGGTTGCTGAGGATCGGATGAAGCTGCTGCAGCGTCAGCCACGGCCCTTTGGTGTTGATGTCCATGGTCAGATCAAAGGCTGCTTCGGTGGTCGTCAGCATAGATTCGGGGTAGAAAACACCGGCGTTCAGCACCAGACCATCAAGCTGAATATTGTCACGTTTCAGCGTGGCCGCAAGCTGTTTAATGTGTGCTGAACGGGCGCTGTCTGCCACATACCCGGCGCAGCCAATGGTCTGTGCTGCCGTATCAACTCTGGCTTGATCTCGACCTGTGATGATGACCTGATGGCCGGACTGAACCAGATGTTCCGCCAGTGCCCGCCCGATACCGGCTGTACCGCCAGTGATTAAAAATGTCTTTCCTTTCATGGTATTTCTCCTGCCTGTGAGCTTGTCTCTAGCTGTGTGGACAGCGTATCAGCTTGATCTATTGCCAATAAGGCACCAATATGGCTACAGACTGGTTCCAGAATGGAAACGAACAGGGATGGATATGTCATACCTCAACTTGCCGCTGCTGCACGTCTTTCATCTGGTGGCAGAGCGCGGCAGCTTTCAGGCAGCAGCGACTGAACTGCATTTACCGCGATCTTCGGTCAGCAAGAAAATTCGCCAGCTTGAGCAGTTTATTGGTCAGCCTTTGCTGCACCGTTCCACCAGGCAACTGCAGCTGACGGATGTTGGCCGCAACCTGTTGCTGGGCACTGGTGATCTCAGGGTGGTATTATCGAACCTGCATGGCATCATTGACGAAACGCAACAGACACCGAAAGGGCGGGTGAAAATCAGTGCCAGTATTCTGATGGGGCAGCGCTTTGTGGTGCCGGTGCTGAAACAACTGCGCCAGACGTATCCGGATATTGTGATTGAGCTGAGTCTGGATGATCAGACGGTCGACTTGCTGGATGCGAAAATTGATATTGCCATTCGTATCGGTCAGCTACCGGACTCTTCCCTGATTGCCCGAAAGATCGGGAACAAGCACTGGGGATGGTTTGCCTCGCCGCGTTACCTTGCTGAGCGGGGCCGCCCTCAAGCGCCGCATGAACTGGCGCAGCACGATTGCCTGGTGTTTGAAAATACGACCAGTCGCTTTAATTTCTGGCCTTTTCAGGACGCGAGCGGCGACACAGAAACGGTTGAAGTGGCCGCGGCAATCAAAACCGACAACAGCCGGGCTTTGGTGGACATGGCGTGTGAAGGGCTGGGGATTATTATGGTTGACCCTGCTTTCGTGCAGCAGGAATGCCAGCAGAACCTGTTAGTGCCTGTGCTGACAGATTGGCGCCATCCAGAGCGCAGCCCGATACAGCTTGTCTGTGTCGGCGAACGGACCAAAGCATCGCAGGCGGTCTGGCAGTTTTTGCTGGCGCACTGGCCGGGGTAAAGTCATCATCGGCATTCAATCAAGAAAAGGAGTGTCAGGTATGTATCAAGGCCAGTGCCATTGCGGCAATGTCCGTTTAACCATTGCACGACTTACCGAAACCGCCACCCGCTGTAATTGTTCGCTCTGCCACCGTTACGGGGCACTGTGGGGGTATCTGACCGAATCAGAGGTGGATATTCAGGTGGGGGAGTTTGGCTCCGAGTATTATGAGCACGGTGATAAATGCATTCATTTTCATCGCTGCAAACGCTGCGGCTGCGTGACACATTATTCTTCGGCACCTGCTTCCGGCAGTGATCGGCTCGCGGTGAATTACAGCATGTTTTCAGCCCGGGAGATCAGGTCGGTTCGGATCCGTTTATTTGATGGGGCGGATACCTGGCAGTTTATTGACGAGTGAGTGGGAAATAACTCAGCCACCCAGCCAATGTAACAATTGCCAGCAGCGTTTAGCCTGATTACGGCAGGCTGGTCGATAGCCGCAGCGAGATCAGTTGAGTCCGCGGACCCTCTCTTGAGGGATGACTGGTTCGGCAGTAATGAGAAAAATATGTTTGTCGGTGAGTGCTTTACTACTGAATGATGCTTTTTACACGCAACTCCGTGTATTTTGTTTTTTACACGCATTACCGTGTATTTTTGTCTTTACACGGTAATGCGTGTAATATTGGTTTTACCGGTTATCGCGTGTAAGGAGTTAACAGTGAAAGTCACTTCCGCCCGTCAGCTCAGTCACCTGCTGCAAGATCAGCGCAAGAAGCAGGGCCAGTCACAGAGTGTCGTTGCCCGTAAGGTCGGGCTACGGCAGGATACAGTTTCGAAATTTGAGAATGCCCCGGACGGGAGCCGCCTTGATACCTTGTTCAAGCTGTTGGCGGCACTGGATCTGGAGCTGGAGATCTGTCCGCGCGGCGAAGCCCTCTCAACGGCAACTCAGTGGAAGGAAGAGTGGTAAATGGCTGATCTCATGATTGCGATGAATGGTTATCCGATTGGCACACTGCATCGCTCTCCATCCGGCGCTCATGAATTTTGGTATAGCGAGAGCTGGCTGAATACACCGGGAGCGCGTCCGATCTCCCTGTCATTACCTCTGGGACGACGTCGGTTTAAAGGGGAAGTGGTTTATAATTTTTTCGATAATCTGTTGCCGGACAATATGCAGATCCGCCAGCGGATTGTTGCCCGCTATCATGCGGCTTCGAGTCAGCCGTTTGACCTGCTGGCCGAGGTCGGTATGGACTGTGTCGGCGCGCTACAGATTTATCCGTCCGGATATCAGCCGGAAGCTGTGCGTGCGATTCACAGCAAGGTACTGAATGAGACGGCTTTGCGCAAAATTCTACAGGGCTACCGGGCCGACGCACCACTAGGAATGATTAGCAATGAAGTGGATTTTCGAATCTCCATTGCTGGTGCGCAGGAAAAAACAGCCCTGCTTCGACAGAAGGGCCAGTGGCATCTGCCAATGGGCAGCACCCCGACCACACATATAATCAAGCTGCCGATCGGTACGATACAAAGCCCTTCTCATACCATTGATTTAAGCGCCAGTGTCGAAAATGAGCTGGTATGTTTACGCCTGGCTGCTGCGCTGGGGTTGCCGGTTGCAGAGGCTGAGATGATGACTACGGGTGATATCCGGGCGCTGTCGGTCACCCGGTTTGACCGCCGCCTGGCCTCTGATCGTCAGTGGATCATGCGCCTGCCGCAGGAGGATTTCTGCCAGGTACTCGGCGTTTCTCCTGGTCTTAAATATGAGAGTGACGGCGGACCTGGGATTGTCGATATCATGACTTTTCTGCTTGGCTCGGCGTATCCAGAGCAGGATCGCGCAACTTTCATGCGTGCTCAGGTCGTGTTCTGGTTACTGGCTGCGACAGACGGCCACGCAAAGAACTTTTCGGTGTACCTGCTGCCAGATAGTGCATTCCGGTTAACGCCGCTGTACGACATTCTGTCTGTCTATCCGGTGATGGGTGGCGCCGGACTCTCGGAGCGCAAAGTGAAAATGGCCATGGGGCTGCACGGTACTAAGGGGCGTCAATACAAGTGGTATTCTATTTTTCCCCGTCATTTTCTGACTACTGCTAAAGCTGCCGGATTTGATGAAAATGCAATGCAGGCGATTTTAGATGAGGTGCGGAACAAAGTCCCTGCGGCGGTGGCAACCGTCCGGGCATCGTTGCCAGCTGATTTTCCTGTTGAGATTAGCGAAGCAATTTTTGAAGGTATGCTGAAACGGGCGCAGCGGATGGGTGAGATTTGCTAGAACGGATTTTTTAAATTATTTATTTCCATCAGTATGTTGTGCGAAATCGGCTAGAAAATGAAGATGCCGATGATAGACCAGCCGCCGTGGCGGCTGGTTTCGGAAGGTGTTAGATCGGTATTTACGCCCGGTTTGCAGCCTGCTTGTCGGTCAGCGCTTTCATCACTATGTCTTTGTTGCTCTGGTAGGACTCCAGGCCTTCACGGCGCAGATCGCAAGACGGGCAGTTGCCGCAGCCGTCGCCAATCACACCGTTGTAACAGGTCAGGGTCTGATTGCGGATGTAATCCAGCTTACCGTGCTGATCGGCCAGCGCCCAGGTTTCGGCTTTGTTGAGCCACATCAGCGGCGTTTCAATGCGCAGCGGACGATCCATGCCCAGTACCAGTGACTGATTCAGTGACTTCACAAATTCATCACGGCAATCCGGGTAGCCGGAGAAGTCGGTTTCACACACACCGGTAATGACGGCTTCTGCGCCTATCTGGTAAGCGTAAATGCCTGCCAGCGTCAGGAACAGTATGTTACGACCCGGCACAAAGGAATTGGGTAAGCCGTTATCTTGCAGCTCATGGGACACAGGAATATTGTCACGGGTCAGTGAGCTGATGGCCAGTTCATTGAGCAGGCCGACGTCCATTACCTTGTGCGCGGCAACACCTAAGTCTTTGCCAATGGCCTCTGCAATTTCAATTTCCAGTTTATGGCGTTGACCATAGTCAAAAGTGATGCAATGGACTTCATCATAATTGGCCATAGCCTGAATTAAACAGGTGGTAGAGTCCTGTCCGCCACTGAAAACGACAACGGCTTTGCGCATGGTGTTGCTCCGAATCTGGTTCAAAAATGAAGGCACATCCTACCCTGAGAGTCAGGATATGCCAAGCCACCTGCTTTGTTACAAGCACTTACCGGGAGAGTAGGATCAACTGAGTTGCCCTGTCTGTTCGAAGACCGCCAGTTGCTCAAGGTAAGGCTGAATATCACCTATGTTACTGGCCACCCAATCGGTGTCGAAATAGGTATCCAGGTAGCGCTCGCCACTGTCGCACAGCAAGGTCACGATGGAGCCTTGTTCGCCGCGTGCTTTCATATCACTGGCCAGTTGCAGCACGCCGTATAGGTTGGTGCCGGTAGAAGCCCCGGCTTTTCGGCCCAGCAGTTTTTCCAGCCAGTGAACGGTTGCGATACTGGCTGCATCCGGAATGGTGCGCATGTCATCGACCACGTCCGGGATGAAGCTTGGCTCGACACGCGGGCGGCCAATTCCTTCAATACGGCTGCCGCGCTCACCTTTCAGGGCGGGATTCCGGGTGAGGTAGTAATCGTGAAACACCGAATGCTCAGGATCCACCACACATAGCTGGGTGTCGTGCATCTGATAACGAATATAGCGGCCTATGGTGGCGGAGGTGCCGCCTGTGCCGGCGCTCATGACGATCCAGGTTGGTATCGGGTGCGCTTCTAACTGCATCTGTTCAAAAATGCTCTTGGCAATATTGTTATTGCCGCGCCAGTCGGTGGCACGTTCCGCGTAGGTGAACTGATCCATGTAATGACCGTTCAGTTTTTCAGCCAAACGACGAGATTCGTCATAAATCTGGCAAGGGTCGTCTACAAAATGTGCCTGGCCGCCATAGAATTCAATTTGTTCAATTTTTTTACGGGCAGTCCGGCGGGGGACCACGGCAATAAACGGCAAGCCCAGCAAGCGGGCAAAATACGCTTCGGAAACCGCGGTGCTGCCAGACGAGGATTCGATGATAGTCGTGTGCTCGCCAATCCAGCCATTGCACAGGCTGTAGAGGAACAGAGAACGGGCCAGACGGTGCTTCAGGCTGCCGGTCGGGTGAGTACTTTCATCCTTCAGATACAGGTCGATCCCTTCAATGGCCGGAATGTCCAGCTTGATGAGATGGGTATCGGCTGAGCGCTGAAAGTCGGCTTCGATTTTTCTGATGGCCTGGTTCACCCAGAGTGGATCGTGACGCATGAAACATCCTTGAAAATTGGCTGATTAACTCAATGAAAGTTTACGCTAACGGGAGGAAATTTCTTTGCTATTATTATTGTTGCTTTGATTAATTATAGAAATTTTTTCTTCAAAATAAACATTTCAGGGAAAAATATGGCCGAAAAGAATGCAGCGGAAATAGATACCACGGACCGATTGCTGCTGGACTTGCTGCAAATGGATGCCAGTCTGTCGCTTAATGATTTAGCAGAAGCTGTCAATCTGACTACTACTCCTTGCTGGAAACGTTTAAAACGGCTGGAAGAAGCGGGGATACTGAAGCGGCGGGTGGCCTTGCTGGATCCGGTCAAATTAGGCCTGTCATTCATTGCCTTTGTCCAGATAAAAACCAGCGATCATTCTCAGGACTGGTATCACCGTTTTGTCGCGACAGTGAGTGAGTTTCCGGAAGTGATGGAGTTCTACCGGATGGCCGGAGAATACGACTACATGATGAAAGTTCAGATGGCAGATATGTCTGCGTTTGACAGCTTTTATAAAAAACTGGTCAACAGTATCAGCGGATTAACCAATGTGACCTCTACGTTTGCCATGGAACCCCTGAAATACACCACAGCGCTTCCTTTATAAATCTCTGATTTGTATTGAAAAAGTACTGTATAAAAACAAATATTCCGTTAACGCTGTGAAAATAGGCAGCATCACCTGCTGTTTTGCTGCCATTCCTTACATTTGGGTTGATAACCAGCCTGCCTTTTTGCCAATATGTTGCTAGATTGTCACCTCAGTGTGACGAGTGATTTTATCCTCTCGATCCACCCGACTTTATAATATTTTTCTGTTCTTCGGCTTACTTCTCGTGAGCAGACCGTGCTTTGCTGGAGGAAACATGCAGGTTTTTTGGCAACTCAGGTGGTATTTTCGGCAAGAGTGGCGGCGATATGGCGGCGCGATCGCTATTTTTGTCATTATTGCTTTTTTTGAACTGATTCCACCCCGGGCCATAGGCTGGATAGTCGACGGTGTGGTTGAAGGCAAAATGACCATCAACACCATGCTGATGTGGCTGGGCGGACTGGCCGCGATGTGGGTGCTGGTGTATGTGTTGCGGATAGTCTGGCGTCTGTGGTTGTTTGGCAGTGCCGCGAAACTGGGCACTGTGCTCAGAGACAAACTCTATCGCCATTTTACCCGGCAGGCGCCGAATTTTTTTGAGCGCCACAAAACCGGTGATCTGATGGCCCGTTCAACCAATGATGTCAATGCGCTGGTGATGACAGCCGGAGAAGGCGTACTGACCGCGGCGGATTCGCTGATCACCGGATTGGCGGTTTTGCTGATCATGACGACCCAGCTCAGCTGGCAACTGACGATTTTAGCGCTCCTGCCTATGCCTGTTATGGCCTTGCTGGTCTCGCGCTTTGGCAGCCAGCTGCATGACAGATTCAGCGAATCGCAGGCCGCTTTTTCCGCCCTGACGGACACCACGCAGGAATCGCTGAACGGCGTCAGGATGATCCGTGCTTTTGGTCTGGAGCAAAGGCAGCAGGCCGCGTTTGAGAAAGTCGTTGACCATGCCGGTGAAAAGAATTTCGGGGTGGTGCAAGTGGATGCCAAGTTTGACCCTGTGATCCAGCTGACAATCGGGATGTCCTTTTTCCTCAGTGTCGGTGGCGGGGCCTATTTAATTCATCAGGGGGAACTGACTCTGGGCGATCTGACCGCTTTTACTCTGTATCAGGGGTTGATGATCTGGCCGATGCTGGCCATTGCCTGGCTGTTCAATATTCTTGAGCGCGGCTCAGCGGCATGGAAACGCCTGCAGGAAATTTTGGATCAGGCCCCGACTATCGTCAGCGGCGCCAAAGCACTGGCGGACACCCGTCAGGCGCTGGATATCCGGATTGAGGCATTTTCCTGGCCGCAGCAGCGCCAGCCTGCCCTGCAGGAGCTGGCGATCCACTTGTCGGCAGGTCAGATGCTGGGGCTGGCCGGGCCGGTAGGTTGCGGTAAATCTACCTTGCTGGCGCTGCTATTACGCCAGCAAGAGCTGAGCCATGGGCGCATTGCGTATGGCGGCGTGTGTATCCGCGATGCACTCCTGGAGCAATGGCGCAGCCGTTTTGCGGTGGTTAGCCAGAGTCCCTTCCTGTTTTCCCGCTCGATTGCCGATAACATTGCGCTGGGCAGGCCGGATGCCAGTATAGATGCCATCCGTCACGCTGCCGGATTAGCCTGTATTGATGAAGATATCATGCTGTTTCCTGAGGGGTATAACACTCTGGTCGGAGAAAAGGGCATCACGCTGTCCGGCGGCCAGAAACAGCGCATTGCGATTGCCAGAGCGCTGCTGCTCAATGCTGAAATTCTGGTACTGGATGATGCGCTGTCGGCCGTCGACGGCAAAACAGAACACAGGATCCTGCGTAATCTGCGCAGTCAGCCTCAGCGGCAAACCGTGATTGTCATTGCCCATCGCCTGACCGCGCTGGAGCAGGCCGATGAAATCGTCGTGCTGCAGCACGGTCAGGTGAGCGAGCGTGGAACGCACGCGGACTTGCTGATCAATGATGACTGGTACGCCGAGATGCACCGCTACCAGAAACTGGAACAAGCCATTGAGGAGGGGCAATGAAAAGACAGGCAGTTAACCGGGCGGTATTACAACGGCTGCTCAGGTACGCGCTGGACGATAAGCGCAACCTGTTTATTGCTATCGCGTTATTGTTCGTGGCCTCACTGGCGGATGTGTCCGGTCCCTGGTTATTGCAGCGCTTTATCGATAACTATATCGCCGTTGATCAGTTTCCGGCGGCCGATGTCGCGGCGTTAGTGGCGGCGTATATTGCGCTGATGATGCTGGCGGGAGCGTTTAAATACGCCCAGTCGCTGCGTTTTAATCAGATTGCCATCGGCGTGGTGCAGAAAGTCCGCAAGCAATTGTTTACCCGGGTGATGAACCAGCCTCTGTCGGCCTTTGATTACATGCCCAGCGGCAAGCTGATCTCCCGGCTGACCAATGACACTGAATCGATTAAAGATTTCTATGTTTTTGTGATTGCGACCTTTTTAAAGAACGTCACTTTGATTGTGGTGATGCTCACTGTGATGTTTATCATGAGCTGGCGTCTGACCCTGGTGGTAATGGCGTTGTTGCCGGTTGTGGTGGGTGTGATGGTGGTGTACCAGCACAAAAGTGCCAGTGCCTATCGACGCATGCGCGATTTGCTGGCGGACATTAACTCCTCGATGAGCGAGTCCATCCAGGGGATGAGTCTGATCCAGCTTATGCGGCAGGAAAAAGCCTTCAGTGCCTATTTTGCCGGGCTGACCGATCAGCACCTCAGGGCGCAAATCGGGGTCACCAAACTGAACAGCGTGTTATTGCGGCCCTTGATTGATCTGCTGTCCGGGATAGCCTTGCTGACGCTGGTGGCGCTGTTTGGTTTTGGTGGCACAGATCTTATCGGGGTCGGGGTGCTGTATGCGTTTCTGAGCTATCTGGGCCGGGTCACCGAACCGCTGATCGAAATGACACAGCAATTATCATTGCTTCAGCAGGCACTGGTGGCCAGCGAGCGGATCTTTGCGCTGATCGACTCGCGTCAGCAAGCATACGGTGAGGATGAAAGGGCGCTGACCAGCGGGCATCTGGCATGCCGTAAGCTGAGCTTCAGCTATGACGGCAAGCAGAAAGTGCTGGACAACATTGATCTCGAACTACCGCATCAGGGGTTTCTGGCACTGGTCGGGCATACGGGCAGCGGCAAAAGTACCCTGGCTTCGCTCATGATGGGCTTTTATCCAAGCTCCGAAGGCGGCGTCGAGTTAGATGGCCGTCCGCTGGAAAGCCTGAGCCGGCCTGTGCTTCGTCAGGGCATCGCCATGGTCCAGCAGGATCCGCACGTACTGAGTGATACCGTCAGGGAAAATGTCAGCCTGGGGCGGGAGATGACTGATGATCAGATCTGGCACGCATTAGAGACGGTCGGCCTGGCCGGACAGATAAAACAGTACGAGTTTGGTTTAGACACTGTGCTGGGAGGCGGGGAAGTGAACCTGTCTGCCGGACAGAAGCAGTTACTGGCACTGGCCCGTGTACTGGTGGAGCAGCCGAAAGTGCTGATACTGGACGAAGCGACTGCCAATATAGATTCAGGAACAGAGCAAAAAATTCAGCATACGCTCTCGGTGCTGCGTCAGAACATGAGTATTGTGGTAATTGCGCACCGGCTTTCAACCATCATGGATGCCGATGAGATTGTGGTATTGCATCATGGGGAAGTGATTGAAAGAGGCACGCATTTCAGCTTGCTTTCTGAGCGCAAACAGTACTGGCAAATGTACCAGTTGCAGCAGGTAAGTGATCATCTCCAGCATTTGGAAGAAGCACCTGCCGAGACAGCAGAAAATTGACATCAGCCTGACAAAAATGTACAAGTCATTCACTATAAATGGCTCCCGGGATAATGGTGGCATATTGCTATTCCGGGAGCTTTGCCGTTAGTGAGTGCTCAAGGTCTGTAAGGTGAATGTCTGCAAGATGAACGTCTTTTAGATGATCGTCTTCCAGATAAATCAGTCTTCACGTTTACGCATCAAACCTTCCTGTACGGCGGAAGCAACCAGCTCGCCGTCACGGTTATAAATCTCACCCCGGACCAGACCGCGTGAGCCGCTGGCTGATGGACTGTCAATGACATAAAGCAGCCAGTCGTCCATACGGAACGGGCGGTGGAACCACATGGAGTGATCTATGGTGGCCACCTGCATTTTCGGGGTCAGTAACGTGACGGCATGTGGTTGAAGGGCGGTGACCAGGAAACCCCAGTCTGAGGCATAGGCCAGCAGGTACTGGTGAATGCGAGGATCGTTCAACATTTCACCATTGGCTCTTATCCATAGGTATTGTTTGGCCGCCTCTGATTGAGGATGGAGCGGATTGACCACAGTGACCGGACGAACTTCAATCGGTCGCTCGCAGCCAAAGGTCTCGACAAATTTGCGGGGCAGCTGGTCTGCGATGGCTTTGACATGGTCCTGTTCAGGCTTCAGAGACTCGGGTGGTGGGGCATCTTCAGGCATTGGGAACTGGTGGTTAAAGCCGTCTTCCAGCGCCTGATAAGACGCTGTCAGGTAAAAGATAGGGCGACCGTTCTGAATTGCTTTTACCCGGCGGGTGCTGAAGCTTTTACCGTCACGCAGGTTTTCGACATCGTAGATAATCGGTTTTTGCGGATCACCCGGCAGCAGGAAGTAGCTGTGGAAGGAATGGACAAACCGGTTCTCAGGCACAGTTTCTTTCGCTGCTGACAAGGACTGTCCGATGACCTGGCCACCATAAACCTGGGGTAAACCAAGATGTTCACTCTGGCCGCGGAACAAACCTTGTTCCAGTTGTTCTAAGTGCAACAGATTGAGAAGTTCGTTCAGTTCTTTGCTCATCGGAGCTCCAGTTATAATGCTATTATTAGCCAAATTTTTACAGTTAGTTATCCATAAACTCAAGGCGAAAGGTTCTGAAGTGTTAGAACCATCAGTTTGTGGGAGGAATATCAAGGGCAGGGTACAACGATGAAAAAGATGTTTGCGTTACTAACCTTATTGGTCACGGCTATGGTTATCTCAGCATGTACAAATATGATCAATAAAGAAGCAGGTGTCGAAAAAGTTGAAGGTAATCTGACGTATCGTGAGCGTATGGCGCTTCCGGATGATGCGCTGATTACGGTGACCTTGTCAGATGTTTCTCTGATGGATGTGCCCGCGACAGTGATCAGCCGCCAGTCGTACCTGGCTGCAGGCAAGCAGGTGCCTTTTTCATTCAGCCTCCAGTATATGGAAGAAGAGATTAAGCCATCTCATACCTATGCCGTGAGCGCGCGAATCGAAGTGAACGGTAAGCTGCTGTTCATCACAGATACTGCCAATCATGTGATTACCGATCCGGCCAAAACCACTCAGTTGGATCTGATGCTGGTACGCGCAGCACAATAACTGCATAACCGCACCCTTATACTTAAAACCCGGCTTTTATGCCGGGTTTTGCTTATTCAGGAGATCTCTCTTCTGGGTATCCATCCCAACGGTAACGCTTCAAAGCAATCCTGCCCGTAACAGAAACCTCAATGCCATCAGCAATCAGACATTGCCGCTGGCGCAGGAAGTCATCACCCTGCTGTGAAATTTTCCCCTGACTGTTGATCACCCGGAACCAGGGCAGTGTAGAGCCTTCCGGCAACTGGCCTAACAATTTTCCCACGTGACGGGCATAACCGGGAAAGCCCGCAAAGCGGGCAATATCACCGTAAGTCGACACTTTGCCGTCGGGGATCTGCGCGATCTGGCTGTAGATTTGATTCTTAAAGTCGTCCATATTGGGATCCTGGGTAACAATTTGTGCAGGGAGGTGCAAATGTTATATACCACAATCCTGGCTGTCATGAGCATGTTACTGACCATTGTCGGGGTCAGCGCCCTTGGGCTCGCACAGCATCATTTAACCGTGCTTGCGGTGGCCATCCCCGCACTGTGGCTGTTGCCGCAAGGCGGCGTGTCCGCTGTGTTGCTGTTAATGGGTATCGGCATGTTTGGCGCCGTATTGCCTTTTCAGCCGCTCGCCCTCTCGGTGAGCCTGCTGATGATGCTCCCTGTCCTGACTGTCTCTTTCTCGCCCCGGGGCAACTGGCAGGTTGCGGCGTTACTCTTTGCTGTGGTGATCGCCATGGATGCCGGCTTACTGGCCTTGCAGGGCGAAGAAAAACTGGCAGGCCAGGCCGCGTATACCTTGCTGCAGGTGCTGGCGGTCTGTTTCATCTGGCTTGCCGCTCGCTACTGGCGCCCGGTTAAAGCGAATTATGGCTGGCCATTACTGCTGGCAGTGCCTTTATGGCTCGGTGGGCTGACACCGGCCGCCTTGGTTGTACTGTGCATCATAGGTGTCATCGTCGCACTTCAGACCCTGTACCAGCAGAATCAGCTTGTCTGGGTAACAAGGCTCAACTGGGTATTACCGGCGATTGCCTTTGCCACCCTGGTGGTGATCCCCGAATTTGAAGTGCCTAATCCTGTTTTAGTCGCTTGGCTGCTGGTGTTGGGCAGCGCCTCGCTGGCCGAATATTTACTCAACGAATTCGAAAGTACATAAAGGGAACCCGGCAGATGGGTAATAATCCAGCAGTCAGCAGCACGCGGCTTGCCAATGCCTTGCATTGTCTTTGGGGTTAGTGGATAATCCGTCCCGTTCTCGCAATTACCTGAAAGGGTTACCAGTGAGACATCGAATCTATGGAGGCCCCCATTGGTCCTCCCGCAACACTAACTCGTGAACCCGGTCAGGCCTGGAAGGGAGCAGCCGCAGCGAGCGACGTGTGTGCCGGGATGTGGCTGGTGGGGGTCTCCACCCATCTGGCGTTTGTGTTGCTTGCACCATAAGCCTGCATAATTCCCCTAAAAGCGTACATAATTGGCACCATAAGCGTGCATAAGCTATTTTTGTTGTAGTTTAACAACAAAACGGGCTAGGCATTATGTATCGTCGTCAGCTCGAATATTCCCGCGTAAAAAACTATTTAAATTTGTAAGTACCAAGTGCAGTGGTAATGACCCCGAACAGCATTTTAGGTGGTCAAGACAGCACTAAAGAAAGAGCTGTATCATTATAAGATAACGTCGTCCATTTTCTGCAAAGATCAAACTTGAAGCTGCATGTTTGGTGCTTAACCAGAGGTACTCAATTTCTAAAGCCAGTCACTCCTAAAATATGAATGAAACGGTACTATTCTGAGAACTAGCTATTTAGGAACCTTAACTTTTATCTAATATGAGACCAGAGGCACAAAAGAATAGGTAAACAATTTAGTTCTTGCAATTCCAGTCAATCGGTTAATGATTCTGCTCTAAATGTTTATCCTAGCCTAATCTTCTGATTTTTATGAATATGGTATGTAACTAGGCTGTTTGTTTTTATTGGGAGCACTTTGAAAGATAAGTTATTTTCTGTGACAATACAAAAATTGGGAATGTTAAAAATTAAGAGATCTTGCCCATGTTTCGCCGGGAAGCGGTAAATCATCAATATAATAAACTTTGGGGAGATGTAACTCTTTCTCAACCATTAAGCCACCGGGCTTTTTTCTTTCTTTTGGTTTTAATATTCCTCAGTGGTATGTTTTTTATTTTTAATGCAGAGTATAAGAAAAAACAAACAGTAAGTGGTTATTTACTGCCGAATAAAGGTGTTATTAAAACTTACTCGCCTGGCAGTGTTTATGTGACAGAGGTTTTTATTCAGGAAGGGCAGTACATAGAATATGGAATGCCTTTGTTTAGGCTTAAATACAAGCACAGTACAGATTTAGGGATAGACCTGAATGATATTCTTTCAGAAGAAATTAATAAGCAGCTTTCAATAATTAATGATCAGAAGATTCGAACACATAAGCTTTTCGAAAACAGGAAACGAGCATTCAATGAAGAGATTAACTCGAAACAGACTCAGATCGAATTGATTAATCTGAAAATTATTCAGGCCGAATCGCGTAAATTAATGGCTGAAAATCGACTTTTTAATTATGAAAAGATGTCAGAGAAAGGCTTTTTGTCAGACATTGATGAAGAGAGTCAAAGAGACCTTTTGCTAACACTACAACAAGATATTGTCACCCTAAAAGCAAAAGTTGCACTTCAAGAGCAGGAGATACGTAACCTCAATATAGAACTCGAACAGTTACCCCTCGAAGAAGAAAAAGAAATACAAGACCTGTTATTATCTGAGTCTCAGAAAAAGAATCGTTTGACTGAATTATCCGGAAAAAGTGAAATCCTTTTACGTAGTTCATCAACTGGCCGAGTGACGGGTTTAGATATAAAAGTAGGTCAATTACTTCGGCCACAGCAGTATATGTCGAGTATTTTGCCTGAAGGATCGGTTTTATATGCAGAGCTGATGGTTCCCACGAGTGCTTTCGGCTTTGTTTCTAAAGGTCAGGTCGCAAGAATAAAACTCGATGCATTTCCGTTTCAAAAATTCGGCATGTTGGATTCTGAAATATATGAAATGACAGGAAATATTATTCTTCCAGGAGAATTCACTCTTCCTATTGCGAATACTGAACCTATGTATCGAATTAAAGCAAAGCTTGCCAAACAAACAGTTCAGGCATACGGAAAAGAAGTGCCTTTACAAGCAGGAATGCAACTTGAAGCTGACATTATTACTGATACACGGTCATTAGCTGAGTGGTTAATGGAACCGTTGTTTAGTTTGAGAGGAGTTGTGGAGTTTTAGGGCTTTAGGTCTATCTGCATGGTAAGGTTAATAAGGGAATATTAAGCATTGAAAACAATACTCCAGTCAGAAGCTGCAGAATGTGGCTTGTCGTGTTTAGCTATGATTGCGGACAGTTATGGTTATAAATCAGATTTGAATTCTCTTAGAAATAAGTATACGCAGACCCTAAAAGGCGTTAATTTACAACAGCTTATTAATATTGCTGACGAGTTGAATTTAGCTGGTCGAGCGTTAAAACTGACTCTCGAACAGCTGGGCCATTTAAAATTACCCTGTATCATTCACTGGGACATGAATCATTTTGTGGTGCTTCTATCGGTATCTAATAAGTCTGTGACGATTGTTGACCCTGCTATAGGTAAACGGACTCTGTCTCTGGAGAGTATAAGTGATCATTTTACCGGAATAGCGCTAGAGTTAACGCCGACAAAAGCCTTCAAAAAACAAGATGTCAGGGTGAAGATGAGACTTTCTCAGTTTATTCACTCGGTAAATGGCCTAAAACCTGTTCTTTTTCAGCTTTTTGCGCTGTCGTGCATATTGCAGGTGTTTGCTTTGGCGAGCCCGTATTATATGCAACTCGCGATAGACGAAGTGATCGTGAGTTTTGATCAAAGCCTGCTCTCAATGCTCGCACTGGGCTTTGGCTTAGTGGTTTTACTTAATGTAGCGACCAGTGCATTGCGTGGCTTTGTTGTTATCCACCTTGGTGCGACCCTTAACCAGCAACTGGCCTTCAATCTTTTCCAGCACTTAATGCGTTTACCCTTGAGCTTTTTTTCAAAGCGCCATATGGGCGACATCGTATCCAGATTTGGGTCGTTGGAACAAATAAAGCAAATGCTAACAACAGCTATGGTGGAAGCCGTTATTGATGGCATCATGGCAGTGATGACGTTAGTCATGATTTATCTCTATAGTCCGCAACTTGCGTGGGTAGTATCAGCGGCTATGCTGCTATACCTCTTATTGCGTTGTTTGTGGTACCGACCACTTCATGAAATTTCCGAAGAAGCCATTGTGGCTGATGCAACTGAAAACACCAACTTTATGGAAAATGTGCGTGCAATGCAGACCATAAAGCTTTTTGGTATTGAAGCAAAACGACAGGCTCTTTGGCAGAACCATTATACAAAGGCGTTGAACCTCAATGTACGAGTAGAGCGGTTAAATCTGGCCTATAACCTTTCCAAGAATTTTCTTTTTGGTGTTGAAAATGTTCTGGTTATTTTTCTTGGCTCACAGCTTGTTATGGCTTCAGGTGGAGATGAAATTTTTACTATCGGCATGTTCATGGCGTTCATGGCCTATAAAATGCAACTTATACAGCGCTTCTCTTCACTAGTCGATAAGCTCATTGAGTTCAAAATGCTGGGTTTACATTTAGAACGCCTTTCTGATTTGGCACAAGCTGAACAGGAATCCCACTTACACTCCAAGCAAAATCATGATATGTCAGGTCAGCTGAGCATCAATAATATATCTTTTCGCCATTCCTCGGGAGAGCCTTATTTATTCCAGAATCTGAGAGCAACGTTTGAGCCCGGAGAGTGTGTGGCAATCGTTGGGGCTTCAGGAGGTGGAAAAACGACATTGATGAAAGTCATGCTTGGGCTGTATCAACCTGAATCTGGTGAAGTAACTGTCGATGGGAAAAGCCTGGATGAACTGGGACACCTTCAGTATCGACGTCAAATAGCGACCGTTATGCAGTCGGATGAATTGTTGTCGGGATCTATTGCCGAAAATATCGGTCAATTTGATCCAAATCTCGATATAGATAGTGTTAAGGCATGCGCAAAAATGGCAGCCATTGATCAAGATATTATGGCGATGACAATGCAGTACAACTCGCTTGTTGGTGACTTGGGCTCAAGCCTTTCGGGTGGACAAAAGCAGCGAGTGCTTCTTGCGAGGGCGTTATATCGCAGCCCTAAAATACTGTTCTTAGATGAAGCGACTTCTCATTTGGATATTGCTTCAGAAAGTGCCGTTAATCGTTCTCTTTCTGAACTTAACATTACTCGCATTCTTATCGCTCACCGCAAGGAAACAATACAAATGGCTGATCGAGTATTGGAGCTTAGGGATGGGCAGTTGTTTGAAGTAACCGCTCAGTACAAAAGTATCAGCAAGATTACTGAATACTCCCAGTGACTAACATAACAACCAGAGAACAAGCTATGAGTTCAATTTGGGCGAAGGAACCTGATCGTATAAACATTATTAACAGCTTACTTCATGATATTTGTTCTTACTTAAATGAAAAAGCGACGGACACTGATCCATCGCTCTATCGTGGATTGGCAGGTCAATTGCTCTTTCAATGGAATTTGAGAAAGTATAACGAATCCTTAGTCGACCTAACGCGCTTTGAAAAAAAGTTCGATATGTTTCAATCTCAAATGAGTGATCTGAAGGATATCTCGTTTGGTAAAGGATTGAGTGGGTGCTGCTGGCTCCTTGAGTTGTTGTCTGCTGAAGCTGATGAAGCAGAGTATGATCAGGAGATTAATCGAGATTTCGAATTGTATCTGGCTGAAACGTTTAGCGATCATCAATGGAGTGGTGATTATGAACTCGTATTTGGTCTGGCTGGCTATGCGGTTTTTTGTCGCAGGCGTTTTATTAATAATCCCCACGAAAAGGCGTATCGTTCAATACTTGAAACATTAACCAGAAGTGCAGTGAATACAAAAGACGGATTGAGCTGGAGTACACCTGTCTCATCAGCACTACGTTTTAATTGTTCCTCTGATAATGAATTTAATCTTGGTGTAGCGCATGGCGTAGGCTCTGCTATTGCAACACTCAGTTTTGCTCTTCCGCTAATTGGGGACGAATGGCAGCAAATCAAAGGGATCTTAGAGCGCTCTTGCCAGTGTTTATTGGCTAATCACAACTCGCCCGAAGCCAGTACATTTTTTGGTTATTATGCTGGACAGACATGCGAGACACGCCTTGGTTGGTGTTATGGTGATCTTAGTGCTGCCTGGGTACTGTCAAACGCCGCTTCAGCATTGAAAGACGAAGCAATGTTGAGTCGTGCAAAGGAAATTGCATTGGCTTCGACTCATCGTACATTGCAGGGATCGGGTGTGGATGACGGTGGATTATGCCACGGCAGTTCAGGTTTGTTTCATATTTATCGTAAGCTGTACAAAAAATTTGGTTTATCTGAGTTCTATGACGCCGCTGACTACTGGCTTGACTATACATTGTCTCTTTATCGGGAAAAAGGATTATCCGGACTCAATCAGTATGTATCAGAACAGGGTGTTTCTATCGAAAATGCAGGACTTTTGGAAGGCTATTCTGGTATTGGTCTCTGTCTACTAACTGCAGTTGGCGTTGATGACAGTTGGGATGATTGTTTGCTCCTCAGTTAATTAGAACTTCCTTTACAATAATCAATCACATTAAGCACCGCTGCTTTTCTTCATTCGATTTACCGTCAATCTAGCCTTAGTTTACTTAGGGGGGAATGACGATTTAAGACATGGACAATGATATGAAAAAAATAAAGTGTGACAATTTCTTTGTTATGAGAACACCAAGTCTGCCTGTGACTGATTATTTTTCATGGGAAGGTGACGACGAGCAACTTACCAACACTTTGGAGAACTGGCTCGAATATCCGAAAGTCAGGGAAGCACTGTATCTATCTAGTCCATCATTATTGTCAAGAATCCCGATATGGAAAAAAGATCCCAACAGTAAACAAGGGAAAAAAATTGGGTGTGCATTGCTAAAATACTATATACGGATGCATTGTCGCCCTACGCCATTTGGCTTGTTTGCTGGTATCAGCAAAGGGGAATTTAGCCATACAACAGATTTGTGTTGCTTACCGTGGGAAGAAGATAAACGAAAAACCAGGCTCGATATGTTATATCTTTCAGGGATACGTGATTATCTTTCTCTGGAAGAAAATATTACAAAACACACTGTAGTGAAATCGAACACTACCCTTTATCACTCAGGCCACCGCACATTGAGGTATATCGAGTCTTATCAATCTGGTAATGCATTGAATTACCAACTTAGTGAGGCTGAAACAGATGAGTACCTTGACTCCATACTAGAGCTCACAAATAAAGGCATAACTTTAAATGTGTTAGTAGATAAATTTTCAGATGCTTATCCGTTAATTGCAAGGGACGATATAAGGCAATACGTAGAAGATCTTCTTAGTGAGAAGATCTTAATATTGGATATGCCTTTGCCTCTCACAGCAGAAGAGCCATCTTCGCATTTGGTGAAATCTCTCTCTATGTCAGGGCTAATGAAGTACTCGTCGGTATTACATTCGGTAGTTGACACCCTCCAAGATTTCGACACCAAAACGCATGTCAGCACTGAAGGTTATTCAGAGGTGGTAGATAAGCTAAAAGCATTACCTTTTCCGCTTAATCCTACAAAGTTGATTCAGGTAGATACGGAGCGTAATTTTTCATCAAAGCTCCTCAGCAGGGATATTGCTGATTCCATTGAAACAGCATGTTCATTACTAGCAGGGGTCACGCACGAAGCAGCGAATCCACTCAAAAATTTTATCACTCAATTTCAGCGTCGATACGAGGGGCGTTTTGTCCCTCTCAATAAAGTGCTAGATGATGAATCAGGGATTACCTTTGGATCTGAGAAAGGCTACGAATCACCTCTATTGGCAGGTATTCCCCTGAGTGTGAGTTCAGCTAATGGTAAAGCTCTAGAAAGCACACCGTTGGATGACCTGATCTTGAAAAAATTATGTCGTAGGGGGGCCTTTGCTGAGGAAGAAATTTACCTGGATCGGAAAGAGCTAGAAAAGTGTGCAAGGCCGGGTAAGACGGAGTTGCCGGTTTCGTTTGGAGTTCAGGCCTCCTTATTCGAAACAGGAGATGAAAAGGAAACCTTGATTCATTTTCAGGGTTGCTATGGTCCATCAGCAGCGAATTTTTTAGGTCGTTTTTGTCATCTGGATAAGGATCTCACAAAAAAAGTAAGAGAGCACCTTCAAAGAGAAGAAAATTCGCGACCTGAAGCTATCTTTGCGGAAGTGATCCATTTACCGGATGGTAGACCTGGAAACGTTATTTCACGCCCTAAGCTGAGGAATCATGAAATTGTATTTTTGGCGGATTCGGATCTCGATGAAAATTTTCAAATCCAGCCTAAAGAGCTTTTTGTTTATGTTGAAAACAATCGGGTACGTCTGTGGTCAAAACGGTTGGGTAAAGAAGTGATTCCCCGAATGTCTTGTGCCCATAACTTCAATGCAAACAGTTTGGGAATATATAAATTTCTCTGCCAGATCCAACAGCAAAATATACAACTCCCCCAATTTATTTGGCCTAAAGCACTGAGCGTGGCGGAAGTATTACCAAGGGTGAAGCTTGGTAATATTATCTTATCTCCCAGAACGTGGAACCTTCAAAGGAAACTATTCATTGAATTAGAAAAGATGCCGAAATCTCAGTTTACTGAGCAAGTTAACCGTTTTCTTTCTAAGTATGACCTGCCAGAAAATGTTGTA
The DNA here is from genome assembly GCF_022014395.1 of Photobacterium sp. WH77. NCBI lineage: Bacteria > Pseudomonadati > Pseudomonadota > Gammaproteobacteria > Vibrionales > Vibrionaceae > Photobacterium > Photobacterium sp. WH77. Next base: position 271,434 of record NZ_JAKLTE010000006.1, read on the forward strand.
TTTTCACTACATGATAATGCATTGACATTGAACTTAAGAAGCGCTAAGTGTCTTCAGGTTCTTTTGAGCGAAACGCAAGGTTTGGATACCGTAAAGCTTCAGGAGTCTCTAAATCATATTTATTCACCACTCGTGAAAGAGCAGAGTGATAGCGTTAAAAGATATGCAAACGAAGTTCATTTTTTGTGCATGAATCAGGAAAAGAAGGGAGTCGGTTCAGTGCCGGAATCGACAGCAACATTTAGTGAGCCGAGCCAAGAGAAAAGGCGTTTTATGCCAGGAAATGAATGGCTTTCTTTGCATATTTATGGAGGAAACTCAGATGTTGAGAACCTTCTTACTAAACATTTATCTCCTCTTATTAAAACAATGCAGAAAGAGAATCTTTTCAGCAATTGGTTTTTCATACGATATAGCGATCCTGATTGGCACCTCCGTCTTCGATTTAGAGGCGAACCGAAAACCTTGCTAAGTCGAGTACTCCCCGCGGTTTCAGAGGTGCTTTGCTCATTAACAGAGGTTGATAAGCTTGCTCATTTCACAGTCGCACCTTATGAGAGAGAAATAGAAAGGTATGGGGGGGATGCTACTATTGCTATTGCTGAGTCCTTGTTTGAGGTTTGCTCAGAAACCACACTTAAGGTTTTAAGTCAAATTGATATGCATGGAGAAAGTCTACGCTGGAGAGCTGCTATTATGATTTCAGACAGCGTACTTTCATCATTTGGTTACGAGTTAACTGATAAACTTTCGTTAATTAGTCGGTTACGTAGGGCGTTTGGGAAAGAATTCTCTGAAACGTCAGCGCTTCGTAAAATATTGGGGCGTAAGTACAGAGAATTGTCTGGTTTCCTTCATTCCGATTTATCTAGAGATAACTCTTTCCCTGTGAATTATCCCCCTTCTGAGCTCTTTTCAATTGTCCAGTCTCATGAAAAAAGTGTTTCAGTATTCAGCAGTAAGTTACTTAGTTTAAGTGGTGATGAAACAATAATATCGAAAGACGAGTTGTTGGCTTCTCTTCTTCATATGCAACTTAATAGAATTTTTCGGGCTTACAATAGGCAGCATGAGTTTGTAGTCTACGATTTTCTTCGAAGATACTACTTGAGTACACAAACACTTACGGCTAATAACTAATTTGTCATTTTCATAATTACGTGACTAGCCGCATAATAGAGCATAAATTTATATTATTGTTGCTACTTGACTGTTCTTGATATGTTACGTTCTATCAAGTCAGTCTTGAATGCTGGCATTAAAAAATAGGAGAAAGTAATGAAACTTAATGTTAAAAAAACTGTAGTCGCAAAATTATCGAAAGATGCAGACAACATGCCTGTTGAAATTGAACGTGAAGCAGCAGAGCAAGTTGCAGGTGGCTGGCCAACTTTATCAGTTGGCCTTTCTTGCATGAAAACAAAGCCTGTTCAAGCATCAAGTGAAAGTGAATAAATACCAAAAAGGAATATGACATAGTTGCTATTGAGCTAAATTATGCAATTAGTCTGTTTCCTGCTTTGTAATTGTGTTTATGGCAGATGTATACAAAGTTAAAATGTCTTACTGTCAGGCACTCAAAATAATAGAGTGCCTGATTTTTTTCATATCTATCTTCTTCTGAGACAATAACCATGATCAATACTTCATCGCTATTGCATGTTTACCCCGGCTTCATTAATGATTTAATTCAGCATGTAGAGCGCTTTGATAGTCTCGGTAGTAGCAATGGAGGTGAGGTGTATGGATCCTTAATGGAACCATTGCTGCTTAAAGAGGCATTCGATGTTGAATCTCTCTCTGAAGACGTTATTTTTACATTGCTTACAAGTTTAAAGGAAGACAGCCGTCAGAATGGCTCTTCCAAATTTCGTCTTTATATTGAAGGAAAGGAAAACCAAGCGGAGGAAAAGAGGTTTATAGGAGAAGAAAGAGAAGCGTCAGAAAGCATTGAACAATTTTTTATGCGGGTTTCTGAAGGGAAGAAATTCGGTATCGTCATTAACGGTGTTCAACAGTGGTCAGATGATATTTCCCGGTTCGCTGCAAAAGTATTCAAGCCTTTAGTTGAAAGATATGGCTATTCATGCGCCTCTGTTGAAGCAACATTGTTTATGGGAAATTACGGATATACTCCATTTGGTATTCATGTTGATGATCCCTATACGCATGTTGTTCACTTTCATCTTGGTCCGGCGGCTAAATCGATGACACTCTTTGAACCGGAATTATTCCATCAACTAAACGGGCCAGAAAAAAATTGTTATCAACCTGAAGACCTGATCTCCTACGGGGATACATACGAAATAAGTGCAGGGTCTATGTTTCTTCTGCCTGCTAATTACTATCACGTGGGTAATACTCAGTCATTTTCTATTGGGCTGGCATTATCAATTTCCAAGAATCCAGAGAGTGCTATAACACAATTCCTGCTCTATGATGCAGTTAATGACAATCGCTTTGCAGGTGATGTTCACGAAGTGATAGAACGTTTAGAAATCAGTCAGATCACACTGGCTGAGTGGATGTCAGAAAGACTTGAAGATCACTGTCTGAGAAATAAAAGTCAAAAAGGGCTAAGATATTCTTTTATCGAACGTGAGGTTCCAGAATTTGAAAATAACACCGTATTTCTGCTTGATCCTGATTTCTCCATAGAGTTTGCGGATAACGGGGAAAAAATAAGGGTTTTTTGTAGAGGGAATAAAATAAAGTTGTCTTCTGAAAATCAGTTTATAGGTTTCCTTCAGTGTCTTACTTCCCAAAAAGATACTTTTACAATTAGAAAATTATATGAGTATTTTAATGGAGAGGTTAATATGGATACGATAACCTTTTTAATTGCATTATTTTATTCATTTGGTGTGATTCATATACGCGAGTAGATTTTTAAATATTTT